>CANHDG010000311.1 GCA_947459365.1 Saprospirales bacterium | reverse complement strand
TTGGAGTCAAAACTCCCGGGTGAAGTTGAATTGGCAAATTTGGGAAGGGTTTGTACTGCGCACCGACTTGACGCATACTTTGTACTCGGGCCTTTCAGATGGTTTCAATCAGGAATTTTATATTTGGAACTTGGGTATCGGAAAAAAAGTATTGAAAGATGATCGGGGAGAGATTACCCTGGCCGTCAATGACTTGCTTAGTCAAAACAGAAGCATCACTAGAACGGTTACAGAAGCCTACATCGAAGATGCAAGAACCAATGCATTGACCCGCTTTATTATGCTCTCATTCACCTACAACCTACGGCATTTTAATACCGGAAAAGCCAGCTCTAACCAGCGCTTCGGCGGAGGAATGCCTTCTTTCTTTTAGGATGGGTGCCTTTTTGCGAAATCAATTCAGCCTGTTGTTCCCGTTATTGATCGCGGGGGCAACAGGCTTTTTTCAACCAACTCTTTTACAAGGACAAGAGTCGGAGGTTTGGAGGTGGAAACCAAAGCGTGAATTCCTGCTCTTGGGTGTGGGGACACTGGGGACCGGCACAGGGCTATGGATGGAGGCGCGAACCCCGGGACTGACCCTCAACGACCTTGCCTCCCTTCAACCTACAAAGGTGCCTGCATGGGACCGTTGGAGCCTGGATCAGTACAGCCTTCCCGCCAAAGAAAGGAGTGATTGGTTGTTATACAGCGGGGCAATCTTGCCTGGGGCGCTCTTGTTATTGGATCCGGCCATTCGAAAAGCACCCCAGAAGCCAGTGCTGATTATGGCGCAGGCACTCAGCTTAAATACCAGTTTGGTGTTGCTCACCAAACACCTAACCTTACGAAATCGCCCATTTACCTACAACCCCGCTGTACCCTTGGCAGACAAACTGGAGAAGGATGCCCGGGTCTCCTTCTTTTCAGGGCACAGCTCCACAATGGCAGCGCTCTCCTTTGGATATGCGGGAATTTGGTCTTCATATCACCCCGATTCGCGTTGGAAGCCGGTCGTATGGGCAGGAGCAGCAGTCCTACCTGCCGCAATGGGTTTGTTGCGAATGCAGGCGGGCAAGCATTTTTTAAGCGACGTGCTGGTGGGGTATGTAGTTGGAGCAAGTTGCGGGTATCTCTTGCCAAAATGGCACCGTATAAAACGGAATTAATACTAAGATAACTTATATTTAACCCTGTTAAGCCCGATTGTGCTCTAGTTTTGTGGATTCAAACGGTGCACATTCATGGGCCTTCCTGTTCAAATTTCAATTATTATTCCAACGCGTAACGAGGCGACCACGGTCCAAGCGGCGGTGGCTCAATACCTTCCCTATATCGAGTCCTTGCAACTCGAGCTCATTTTCTCAGATGCCAATAGTACGGATGGCACGATGGAGCTGCTGCAGGAATGGGTAGCGCTTTATCCAGAGTGTATCCGATTGGTTCAATGTTTTGGGAAACAGAATATTGCCATTGGGAGAAATGCCGGGGCGAGTTTTGCAAGAGGGGCTTTTTTGTTTCATACCGATGCCGATGTAAGGGTAGAAGACCCTATTCGTTTTTTTTCCACTTTAAAAGAACACCTCGCACCCACTTCGAGGGTTGCCTGTACAACGCCGATTCGTATTTACCGGGAGGAGGAAATTTGGAAAGACCGAATTGGACACTTGATCTTAAATGGTGGAATACGCTGGTCTATTTTCTTGGGTCTAAATTTGGGGAAAGGCGAGTGTCAATTTGTGAAACGGACTGCGTTTGAAGCTATTGGGGGCTACAACGAAGGCTTGGTGGCTGGAGAAGACTGTGATTTGTTTCTACGACTGAAGCAAGCAGGGACTGTTCATTATCTACCAACATTGGAAGTCCGGCATTCTCCTCGGCGTTTTCGGGCACTCGGTTACTCGGGAGTTGCCATTTTATACCTAAAAGAAGGCATTTCTCGTCTGTTTACACGCAAATCCTATTCTAAAGAATGGGTGCCAACTCGATGATTGCACGAATTGGGTGTGGCTAAGATCCACCTAGAACTGAAGTAGTAAAATTTTTCTGGTATTCCATTGTTTTAAAACAACTTGCATAAGGGGCTGCGACTTATTTTTGCAGTCTTATGCGGGTAATCTTACAACGAGTGTCGGAAGCTTCCGTTCAAATAGACGGACAAATTCACAGCCGAATTGGGGGTGGATTACTGGTGTTGCTGGGTATTGAGGAGGCAGATGGCCAGGAAGACACGGAGTGGTTAGTAAAAAAAATGGTTCAGCTTCGCATTTTCCCGGATGAGGCGGGTCTAATGAATCAATCCATCCTGGAGCAAGGGGGGGAAATCTTGGTAGTGAGCCAATTCACCTTGTTTGCTTCCACCAAAAAGGGGAACCGCCCCTCTTTCATTCGTGCTGCCAGGCCAGAGCAGGCCATTCCACTTTATGAGCAATTTTTGAACACACTGGCTACTGCCTTAGGCCGCCCCGTACAGTCGGGTGTATTTGGTGCAGATATGAAGGTGGGGCTTACCAATGATGGCCCCGTCACCATCTGGATAGATTCCAAAGCAAAAGAATAAACAACTACTATGACCAGAAGAGTACTTGAAACGGAGCAAAAGGCCCTCGAAATCAACTTGGATGATCCTATTTATGGCGCTTTTGCGGAAATTGGCGCCGGTCAGGAGGTGGCCCGCTATTTTTTTCAGGTGGGAGCGGCTGCGGGCACTATTGCGAAAAGTATGAGCGCCTATGATAAAACGGTCTCCGACGAGATTTATGGACCAGAACAGGTAGGAAAGGGTCGTTATGTATGTGAGTCAAGGCTTTATAAAATGTTGGACCATGAGTACAGACTCATGGAACAGAGGCTGCGCGTGGTTCGACCCGACCAAACATTCTTCGCATTTGCCGATACAGTTGCCGCCATCAACTATACCAAAACCATCAAAGGAGACGGTTGGCTCGGCCTTCGATTTCAATTGCATCCCAATAAAGCACCCAACGACCTGATCGTGCACGTACGAATGTTGGACCAGGAT
>CANHDG010000310.1 GCA_947459365.1 Saprospirales bacterium | reverse complement strand
GAACGAAAAACGACTGGACCATTGAGCTGGTGAGTTTGCTGTCGCTGCCTACCTTGGTGCAACCGGCTATTTTTTTAGTGACTATCTGGGCTGGGAGAGCTTGGTTTCCCGAATATGAAGACTATTACCTACACCTTGGAATTGGGTGGCAGGTAGTAGCGTTTTTAATTTTGGATGATATGACCCAGTATTGGTGGCATCGACTATCCCACGTGAACCGAATGATGTGGAAATTACATCGGCCACACCACGTGGTGGAGGAAATGGGAGTACTGGTTACTTACCGAAATGCAATGCTGTACTACGCCTTTATGCCTGGGCTTTGGTTTTCTGCTTTGTTGGTGTTTCTCGGAATGGGTTATGTGTATTTATTTTACCTGCCTGTGAAATTGGTGGTAATTCTTTTAGCACACAGCGAAACAAAATGGGATCGTTTTTTATACCGGTATAAGGTTTTGCATCCATTGGCTTGGGTGGTGGAGCGGACTATTTCAACGCCCAGCACGCATTTTGCGCACCATGGTTTGACCGCGGAAGATGGTGTTTCACACCCCAACGGCAATTACGGAAATTTGCTTTTTTTATGGGATGTACTCTTTGGAACCGCCAAAATTACCCGGCAGTATCCCACGCGGTTTGGGGCCTGGAATCGAATCAAAGAGCCCTGGTACGTACAGTTGCTGTTTCCACTGATTCGCTCCAAGCAACCGGAAAGCGAGCTTCACTCCATCGTGACCAAAAACGATTACGATCCCTCAATTAGCTATAAGGAATTTGATCGTTAGGACCAGGCAGATTTAAAAAGAATGTCGAATGCAGAAGGTAGAAATTCATAATTCTACACTCTACATTCGACATTTTACATTTATAGGCTGCCGTCTGGTTCTGCGATAAAACGGATCGACAGCGAGTTCACGCAATGCCGGACATTTTTGGCGGTGAGCCGTTCTCCTTCAAATACATGACCGAGGTGGCCATCGCAATTGGCACAAACAATTTCGGTTCGCACCATACCAAAGGAGCGGTCGGAATAGCGTTTCACCGCCCCTGGAAGTTCATCATCAAAGGAAGGCCATCCGCAACCGGAGTCAAACTTATCGGAGGCCCGGTACAGCGGAGCGTTGCAACGCCGGCAAATAAAGGTTCCTTTTCCTTTGAAATTCCAGTATTCGCCTGTAAAAGCCCGTTCGGTGCCTTTCTTTTCAATGATTGCAGCCTCCTCTGGGCTAAGTTGATTCCAAGTGCTCGGTTCCATTAGTCCATCTTTATAAATCGTCCATAAAAGCGCAGTTGCTCTTGGGTGGTGATAATTACCAGGTACATGCCTGGTTGCCAGTTGGCCACCTCAATGGGCAAGGCAGTATTTGGTTGGTTATCTTGATAGATCAGTTTTCCTCCAAAATCAAAAATGGCAATTTCAGAAGGTTGTTGATCGCCAGTGTACACCATTAGAGCGGAATGGGTAGGGTTGGGGCTCAGCTGCATACCTGCATCCGACAAAGGCTGAGTGGTTCCTACTACATTCTGGAGAACGATGGCCGCCATCGTTACATCACAACCGTTGGCGTCTGTTACCACCAGTAAATAGGTGCCAGAAGTTAATCCGCTGAGATCTTCAGTATTGGCGAAAAATTGTCCATTTTTCCTCCAGAAAAAGGAATAAGGGGCAGTGCCTCCCACTGGATTCACATCAATGGCGCCTACACCTGCTCCATTCTGGTCGGGGGTGCTGCTGACCAATACCACGTCAGGAGTAGGGTATGTGGTCACCGTGAAGGAACAGGTAGCTACATTTCCAGCTTGGTCGGTGACTTGGTACAACTGGGTGGTCACTCCTGGAGGGAAGTAAGAACCATTTGGAAGTCCTTGCACTTGTTGCACTTGTAAGTTAGCGGTGCAGTTGTCCGTAGCAGTTGGTATGGAGTAAGAGGTGAAATTGCCAGTATCACAGGAAGCGATGTTGGCTGGACAAGTCAACACGGGTGCTTGGTTGTCCTCGCTTTGTATGGTAAATTGGACCAAAACCGGGCAACCGCTGGGGGTGGTCACCTGAGTGGTGTAGTCTCCTGCCGGAAGCAAGGGCTGTCCAGACTGTGGGAAGGTGATGGTATAGCTAGGATCAATGCCTCCGGAAATCTCAATGGTAGCAGAGCCGCCAAAAACATTGGGACAGGGAACATTGGTGACACCCACTACGGTGGCGACAATGGGCGCTGGGTCAATGAGTAGAGCAGTAGTAGTCCCGACACAACCTGCTGCGTCTGTGATAGTGACGGCATAGGCACCGGCTGGCAATCCATTAATGCTTTCGGTGGTAGCCCCTGTATTCCAAAGGTAGGATAAGGGTTGAATACCACCTATCAGGGTAGCGGTAATCGCGCCTGCAAAGCCTCCCGGACAGGAGTTGCTGAGTTGGGTGGTAATCGCAGTCACCTGGCAGTTGAAATTCGCTACAAACTGGGTAGAAACAGCCGTACAGCCATTTGCATCTGTGACCGTCACAATGTAAGGCCCTACGGACAGTCCGCTGATGGCAGCGGTACTGACTCCATTGCTCCACAGATATTCATAAGGGGCTGTGCCCCCGCTTGCACTCGCGTTGGCCGTTCCATCGTTGATTCCGAAACCGCTAATTGGAGTTGCACTACCCGTAATGGTTAGAAGGGAAGGCTCCGTCAGAGTGGCCGATAGGACAACCGGGCAGTTGGATGCATCTACAACGGTGACTTGGTAAAGGCCCGGAGCAAGGTTGACTTGGCTGGCAGCGTTGGTGTTGTTGGACCACTGGTAGCTTACGGGGAGCACTTCATTGCTAAGTACCACCGAGGCTGTACCGTTGTTCGCTCCAAAGCAGGTGGAATTGCTGGTTTCCAGGCTGGGGTTAAAAACACAATTAAAACTATTGATAAATCCAGTTTGCTCCGAGGTACATCCATTAGAATCGGTCACGGTCACCGTGTAGGTTCCGGGACCGAGGTTGCTGATGCTGGCGGTTGTTTCAG
>CANHDG010000309.1 GCA_947459365.1 Saprospirales bacterium | reverse complement strand
CTTTTTGAAGTAAAAGGTATTTTAGGTGTACAGAAAAAGGATACGCTAATGCAAGCGTTTTGAGTTCCTCGTAGGAGATGGAATCCAGGGATTCTGGATGCTGTACCAATTTCAACAATCGCTCAGGCGTCATAATTTGCCGCAAATGTGGCACATTTTTAGAAATTTTCATCATTTTTGAGGAAATTTAAATGTTTTCGACTAAAAATGCGATTTTTGCAGCTTAAAACGAAAATCACGGATATGTCGGATCAGTTCGAAAAAGTACAATTATTAATCAAAGAAGTGGAAGCTGCCCAGCCGGAAACGGCAGAAGCATTGGAGGCATTTCGCATTCAATACCTCGGAAGTAAAGGGTTAGTGAAATCGGCCATGGAGGGTATGCGGGTCATACCTGCTGAACAAAAAAAAGAATTTGGTCAAGTCGTGAACCTGCTCAAGCAGGTTGCTGAAGATAAATATAACCAATTAAAAGAGCATTTTGAAGCGCAAAAGGAAGCAGCTTCCGTCGGTGCCATGGATCTTAGTAGACCGGCAGAATCACTTCCATTAGGGGCTCGTCATCCGGTCAGTATTACGCTCAACCGTATTATTCGTATTTTCGAGAAATTGGGTTTTGTAGTGGCCGATGGTCCAGAAGTAGAACATGACTGGTACAATTTTACCGCCATGAATACCCCGGAGGATCACCCAGCTCGGGACATGCAAGACACTTTTTACATCCTGGATGCACCTGGTATGTTGCTTCGCACGCACACGAGTAATGTACAAGCGCGGGTGATGACCAGCCGCAAGCCACCCATCCGGATTATTGCGCCGGGGAGGGTTTTTCGAAATGAGACCATTTCGGCTCGTTCCCATGCTCAGTTTCATCAGATTGAGGGCCTATATATAGATGAAGGGGTTTCTTTTGCAGATATGCGGCAGGCTATGTACTATTTCGCACAGGAGATGTTTGGTAAAACGGAGATTCGATTGCGCCCTTCTTTTTTCCCTTTTACGGAACCAAGTGCCGAAATGGACGTATGGTTAGGTACAGAAACCGAGGAAGCTCGTCGCTTGACCAAAGGGACCGGTTGGTTAGAAATCTTAGGTTGTGGAATGGTGGATCCACAGGTGCTAGAAAATTGTGGAATTGATAGCACGCGCTATTCTGGATACGCCTTTGGAATGGGTATTGAGCGACAGGCCTTGCGCTTGTTTAATATACCCGACATTCGAATGTTATTTGAAAACGACGTTCGTTTTTTATCTCAGTTTACGGCAGTACAATAAAAAAAGCAGGGCATCAGGCCCTGCTTTTTTTCTAGGTATTGAAAAGGAAACAGTGGTGAATTTTTTTATCCCGAAAATCATTTGGGATGGTTTGGCCACTGATATTTTTTAGTTTAAAGGAAGAGAAGGCCTCTGTTTCCAACTTGAACTTTCTATGGTTTGTGGAGAAAAACAGGGTTCCTCCCGGGTTAAGTCGCTTAAGTACCGAATGTACCAGCCATACATGGTCACGCTGGATATCCAGGGTTCCTCTCATTCGTTTGCTGTTGGAGAAGGTGGGTGGATCCAGAACAATTAGATCCCACTGTTGAGCAACTGGTTGGTTGAGCCAATCCAATACATCTGTTTGAAGGAAGCGATGCTGTTTTCCTTGAAATCCGTTGAGCTCCATATTTTTCTTCGCCCACTGTAGATAGGTATTGGACAAGTCGAGGGTATCTGATTGTTCAGCTCCTCCAGCGGCTGCGTAAACGGTAAACGAGCCGGTGTAGGCAAATAAATTCAGCACTGATTTTCCTTCGGCGAGTGAGCGGACCATTTGCCGAGTATTTCTATGATCTAGGAAAAGCCCGGTATCGAGGTAGTCGGCTGGATTGATCAGGAATTTCAGACCATTTTCTGAAACAACTTTTTCTAAGCCTTTCCGATCAAATTTTTCATACTGCTGTTCTCCCGACTGTCGTTGCCTGACTTTAAGGTAAATATCGGGTAGGCTTATTTGAAAGACCTCGACAAGTACTTGGAGGCATTCAGAGAGCCAGGCGCTGTGTTCAGCTGGGCTTAGCGAGTGCTGTTTGGTGTACTCTGCGACGTGCAGGATGTTTTCATAAACATCAATGGCGAAGGGAAACTCCGGCATATCATCATCATACACCCGATAGCAGGTAATTCCTTGTTTGCGGGCCCATTTGTTGGTGTGTTTGTACACTTTTTCCAGCCTATTTTTAAAGGAGAGAAATTTATCCGGGTTGTTCATCTGGGTGTTGAAAGAAGCTGAAAATGGTTTGTCCATATTTACGGACGTCCACCAGCCTTGGATCTTCCAAGAATTCGTGGTGGGGATTGTGCTCCATCACAAAAATACCACCTGGTTTGAGCAAGTTTTTTTCAAAAATCAAGCCTGGGATGGTATCGATGGTTGGAAGGCCATAAGGCGGGCCTGCAAAAATGTAATCATATTGTTCGCGAGCGCCTTCAATAAATTTGAAAACGTCCATTTGAAGTATTTTTAAGCTGGATTCGATCCCCAATTCTTTGGAAGTTTTGCGAACGAATTGAACGCATCCTGGAAATTTATCGACGTACGTCACATCGGTACAACCTCGAGAGATAAATTCGTAGCTGTGATTACCGGTACCGCCAAACAAGTCAAGGAAACGAACGGATTCAAAATCGAGTAGATTGTTCAAGATATTGAACAAGGCTTCCTTTGAAAAGTCAGTGGTTGGTCTGGTTGGCCAATTATCTGCTGGTGGATTAAATCTTCTACCTTTGAATTTTCCTCCGATGATGCGCATATTAGTTGATTGTTTGGCAAATATAGGTATGAGAGGGAATGTTATTGGGCAGTCCGAAGAGGGTAGGGGTGCTGGTAAAACGGACAGCCCCAATAAATTTGTGCAACTGTTTATAGATCTCTGAGTTTTGGACAATTTCACCTGATATGGAAAGAGGAATAATGGCTGGGTCCCATTGAAGTTGTTGGTAGATCAGCAAGGAAAAATAAAGGACGTCAG
>CANHDG010000308.1 GCA_947459365.1 Saprospirales bacterium | reverse complement strand
TTGGTTGGAGAGGGTTGGGGTATCGGTGTAGGAGAATTTGCCAGCGGGTTCATCTCCTGGTTGTACTTCGCATTTGGAGTAGTCGATGGTGCGGCCATCTATTCGGGGTGGGGTTCCCGTTTTCATTCGACCGGCTTCGAAGCCCAGCTCGATGAGTTGTTCGGTGATTCCTTTTGCGGCGGACTCACCTGCGCGGCCTCCGCCAAGTTGCTTTTCACCGATATGGATTATTCCATTCAGGAAGGTGCCATTGGTTAGCACTACTGCTTTGCTTTCGATTTCCAGGCCCATTCCGGTGTGGATGCCCTTTACACGACCGTCTTTTACGATAAGGCCTTTTACCATATCTTGCCAGAAGTCGATATTGGGGTGTTCTTCCAGCATTTGACGCCACTTACGAGCGAATTGGTTACGGTCGCTTTGGGCGCGAGGGCTCCACATTGCGGGGCCTTTTGAGCGGTTGAGCATTCGGAACTGGACCATTGTGTGGTCGGTGACGATACCTGAATAGCCGCAAAGGGCGTCTATTTCGCGTACGATTTGTCCTTTAGCGACACCGCCCATTGCTGGATTGCAGCTCATTTGGGCGATGGTTTGCATATTCATAGTGGCGAGCAAGACTTTGCAGCCCATATTTGCTGCAGCTACTGCAGCTTCGCAGCCGGCGTGGCCGGCACCAACAACAATTACATCGTATTTTTGAAACATAAGGGCGCAAAGATACGGTTTTGGCCTGAAATCTATGGAAGTAAACAGCAGATGGAATTGGTCCAACAAGATCTAATTGTATAACAGAGAAATGAAATGACGAGGTTGGGGTTCTGAGGAACAGTTCGGGTACTGGACGCTTAGTTGGAAGGGGAAAGTTTGAAATTTTAATTTTACAATAATCCATTTTTGAGTGAAAAATAATGTTTATTTGAAATTAAGTCCTCGCGCTTATCTTTGCTCGCTGTTCATCACCTTTTTATTGAATATTTTTCAATTATGAGCATACAACCCACGCCATCTCCTTTTTTGAAGTATCAGTATAAGTCTTGCGAGAACATACCCGTAAAAATATGGGATGATTCAAAGTCGGGATGCAACCATGTCGCTCGTTCTATTGCCTTGGCCATTCGTCAGAAGCAGCAAGATGGAGAGAAGATAGTACTTGGATTAGCTACGGGATCCTCTCCTATCAAAGTTTACGAGGAGTTGGTTCGGCTCCACCGGGAGGAAGGGTTGAGCTTTAAGAATGTGGTTACGTTCAATTTGGATGAATATTACCCTATGGCTCCGGATGCTCAGCAGAGTTATGTTCGGTTCATGAAGGAGTATTTATTTGATCATGTCGATATTCCGAAGGAGCACATTCATATTCCTGACGGGGCATTAGCGATGCAGGATGTGGATGCATTTTGTCGGCAGTATGAGAAAAAGATTCAGGAGCACGGTGGGATTGACATACAGATTCTAGGAATTGGTAGGACGGGTCATATTGGCTTTAATGAACCGGGCTCTTGGGAGGATTCTAAAACGAGGTTAGTTCGTTTGGACAATTTGACCCGTCGAGATGCGATCAAGGATTTTATTCGAGAGGAAAATGTTCCATACCGAGCCATAACGATGGGGATTGGGACGATTATGAGTGCTCGGACTATTTATTTGATGGCTTGGGGGAGTCACAAAGCTTCCATTGTTCGGGAGGCGGTAGAAGGCAGTATTAATCCGTCTGTCCCGGCTTCTTATCTGCAGGAACATCCGAACGTGAAAGTTTATGTGGATGAGCCTGCAGCTTCTGATCTAACAAGGTTTAAGTCGCCTTGGCTAATTGGTATGTGTGCCTGGACCGATGATTTAATTTGTCAAGCGGTGGTGTGGCTTTCTCAGACAACAGGCAAGCCGATTTTAAAGTTGACGGATGAGGATTATGCAGAGCATCATCTGGGGGAGTTAATTATGGAGTTTGACAACGCTTACAACATTAACATCAAGATTTTCAATCGACTACAGCACACCATTACCGGCTGGCCGGGCGGCAAACCCAATGCGGACGACACCCTTCGACCT
The DNA here is from genome assembly GCA_947459365.1 of Saprospirales bacterium. Classification (GTDB taxonomy): domain Bacteria; phylum Bacteroidota; class Bacteroidia; order Chitinophagales; family Saprospiraceae; genus M3007. The sequence continues at coordinate 977 of CANHDG010000308.1, read as the reverse complement.
GAGCGCGCTCAACCTGCCAAAAAGCGAGTGATCATATTTAGTCCACATCCGGATGATGATGTAATTTCGATGGGTGGGACTTTTTTGCGGTTAGTGGAGCAAGGGCACGACGTGCATGTTGCTTATCAAACTTCTGGTAACATTGCGGTGCATGATCATGATGCTCGGCGGTTTATGGAATTTATTAGTGAGTTTGAGGTCAAGGTTGGGATCAACAATGAGGATTTGCAGAAGATGAAGAAGAAGGTGCTTAAATTTTTGGATAATAAGCAACCAAATCAGCCAGATATTGATGAAGTTCGGTTTATCAAGGGCTTAATTCGGAGAGGGGAGGCACGTGCCGGTGCTCGTTTTTGTGGATTAGCGGACGACCATATCCACTTTTTGGATTTGCCTTTTTATGAGACGGGTCGTACGAGGAAGAAGCCTATGGGAGAGGCAGACATTGAAATTGTTACGCAGCTACTGGAAACGATTAAGCCGCATCAGGTCTTTGCTGCAGGTGATTTAGCGGATCCACATGGTACACATGCGGTTTGTTTGGAGGCTATATTTGAGTCACTTCGTCGTCAAAAAGAGTCTGGAAGGCCTTGGATCAAGGATTGTTGGTTGTGGTTGTACAGGGGCGCATGGCATGAATGGGCGATACATGAGGTAGAGATGGCGATCCCGTTAAGTCCGCAGCAGTTATTAAAGAAGCGTAAAGCTATTTTTACGCATCAGAGCCAGAAGGATCAACCGCCCTTTCCTGGAGAGGATCCGAGGGAGTTTTGGCAACGGGCGGAGGACCGCAATCGGGACACCGCAAGTATGTATCGAAAGTTAGGCTTGGCGGAGTATGAGGCGATGGAGGCATTCCGTCGTTGGCATTTTTAGGGAAATAATCATTATGCAGGTTGATTTATATCACGCTGTTTTTGAAGCTTAATGATTTACCTTTGTTAAAAACAACCCTTTATTTATGAAAAGATTACAGC
>CANHDG010000307.1 GCA_947459365.1 Saprospirales bacterium | reverse complement strand
TTTCCGAGCCACCCCGGCGCACCAAGGGTAGTCGTTACCAACGGTATGATGATTCCAAACTATTCAAAAAAAGAAGATTGGAATCGATTTAATGCTTTAGGCGTCACTCAGTACGGTCAAATGACGGCTGGATCCTTTATGTACATTGGTCCTCAAGGAATCGTCCACGGGACAACGATCACCCTACTTAATGCTGGTCGGAAAATGGGCCTTGGAACAGATAACCTACAGGGTAGAGTATTCGTAACCAGTGGGCTGGGAGGAATGTCTGGAGCTCAAGCAAGAGCTGCTGTCATTGCAGGATGTGTTGGAGTAATTGCCGAAATTGATCCTGATGCAGTTGAACAACGTATCACGGATGGCTATATCCTGAGAGAAAATGTATTCTTGTCCCCAGCCCTTCTAATCACTCGGATGGAAGAGGCAAGAATGGCAAAAGAGGCTGTTTCATTGGTGTTTCACGGAAACATCGTGGAGCTTTGGGAGGAATTCGTTGCGCAAAAAATTCATATTGACTTAGGTTCAGATCAAACGAGCTGCCATAATATTCATGATTGTGGGTATACTCCCGCAGGCTTATCATTCGTGCAAGCAAAAGAGTTATTGATAGATGACAAACCCCGTTTTATGGAAGCGGTTGCCGAAACACTTAGGCGACATGCTGCAGCCGTCAATGTAATGGCAGAGCGCGGTATGTACTTTTGGGATTACGGAAATGCGTTCCTTAAAGAGGCCGGCGATGTAGGAGCAAATGTATTTAAACCGGGTAGTACCCCCTTGGCTCCCGGAGAAATCAGTGTAACATCCTCTCCTTACCGATACCCCTCCTATGTAGAAGATATTATGGGTCCTTTGTGCTTCGACTATGGCTTTGGCCCATTTCGGTGGGTCTGCTGCTCTGGAAACTCCTCTGACTTGCAAACAACCGACGCAATTGCTGCTGACATATTACGCGAAATGCTGGAGGATGCACCCAATGAAATCAAAGGCCAAATCAAGGATAATCTTATTTGGATTGAAAGTGCAGCCAACAACCTACCTGTTGTCGGCTCCCTCTCTCGCATACTCTACGCCGATTCAGAAGGAAGAATACGTATCTCTAAGGCCTTTAACAAGGCCATCGCTGACGGCCTTATAAAGGGCCCTGTGGTACTCGGGAGAGATCATCACGATGTCTCTGGAACCGATTCCCCCTTCCGCGAAACCGCCAATATATACGATGGATCGCGGTATACCGCAGACATGGCAGTTCAAAATGTCATTGGAGACTCCTTCCGAGGAGCCACCTGGGTAAGCCTACACAACGGAGGAGGAGTGGGATGGGGAGAAGTTATAAACGGGGGCTTCGGCATGGTAATAGACGGATCAGAGGAAGCAGAGAAAAAAATAGAATCGATGCTCTTCTGGGACGTCAATAATGGAATAGCTCGACGGGCATGGGCTAGAAACCCTAACGCCCTGTTCACTATTCAACAAGCAATGAAGCAATATCCGAATCTTCAAATAACGATTCCTAACTTGGTTGAGCCAGAAAAAATACAGGATTACTTAAATAACTAATTACTTTGATCCGAATTAAGCTCCTGTTTGTTCAAGTCCAAGTTGTTAACGTAAACTGTATACTAGCTTTCCCAATCCGGCGTTTAGTCTACACAAATCAAATAAAACAGTCTTCTCTTCGACCAGAAACAATCCTAAAAACCAATTCAATCGCGATTGCCACCTCTAAGGTATGTTTGTTCTTATTCTGAGCTTTATCACAGCCTTTATTATCACGTTTGTCGCTGTCCCTGCAATTATAACCGTAGCAACCAGCCGCAAGCTATACGACCTACCTAATACACGTAGCTCGCATGAACAACCTACCCCTTCTTTGGGTGGGATCGCAATGTTTGGCGGTGCCATCGTGAGTATAATCTTATGGACTCCAACTGACTATTTTGGTCAACTACAGTACATTCTAGGCGCCATAATATTATTGTTCCTCGTAGGCTCTCGCGATGATCTTGTTCCAATTCCCCCAGTAAAAAAACTAATGATTCAGCTTCTAGCTGCAGTAATCTTAGAGGAAAAAGCAAAGGTCTCCCTGAATGACTGGTGGGGAATCTTCGGCATTCATCAACTTGATCGTCCCGCTGAATTTATCTTCTCCGTCGTCGCAATTGTAGGAATTATCAACGCATACAACCTAATTGACGGGATTAATGGCCTCGCCGGTGGAGTGGCGCTAATGGGAACTCTCTTTTTTGGTAGTTGGTTTTTTCTAGCAGGACACCTTGAGTGGGCCGTGGTAGCCGTTGCACTGGCCGGTGCAATCGTTGCATTTTTACACTACAATGCAACACCCGCTAAAATTTTTATGGGAGATACCGGGTCTATGCTGATTGGAGTACTCTGCGCAGTCATGGCACTTGAATTTATTTCTCTAAATAAATCTGGGGAAGGCATTAACCCATGGTTCATACCCAACGCACCTATTGTTGCTCTGGCGGTACTCTTATTTCCTATTTATGATACATTAAGAGTGTTCGCCCTGCGCATTGCTCAAGGTAAATCCCCGTTTAAAGCTGACAAAAACCATATACATCACCTGCTGCTTAAAGGGGGGAAATCCCATATTCAAGCCACATTAATTATTCTTTTCTTTAATATTTTATTGATTACCTTTACCCTACTAATCAAAGATTTAAACCTAAACCTAGAACTACTGATGCTAACTACCACTGCGTTGGCACTCAACGCTACAATGGCTACTTGGCTCAAGCAAAAAAATCAAAACATATATCAAGAAAACCTTAATTAATTCGAACTTTGGCACGGTAATTGCCAAAGTTTCTCCCGCAAACTGAAGTCTGAAATAATGCTTCAAGCCTAAAAACCGACAATCGAATAGGGTCAATAGTGACCTTAAATCCGTGGCGAGGGGCCGGCTCCACTGGGGGGTAGGGTCGGCCACCTCTCCACACACACTCCAAAATAGAGTGTTTATTAAACTATAATCCCATGACACAGAAAGCAGCTCTTCATCAAG
>CANHDG010000306.1 GCA_947459365.1 Saprospirales bacterium | reverse complement strand
CTTGTCTAAATTACATCCAGACTCCCACCTCTACACTGCTCCCAAACCTATTTCAGGGATTCCAGCAAGACAATTCAGCATAGAAGCAGTCTTGAAATACGATTTAAAAAGCATATCTAAGTGGCTACCCAATAGAAAAGCCAATGTGTCCACCCGCAATTTTCCGGACAACCCAGAGCAAATCAAGAAGAAACTCCGCATAAAAGACGGAGGAGACCTCTTCTTATTTGCTACTACCTTAATGGATGGAGGTAAACGATTGATCCTCTGTAAAAAGTGTTGATACAGGCTGTTTAGTTGGCAGCAAAACCTTTTTTGGGAAAATGCGCCGGCCGGTGTGCTAAAAGTGCTCCCGGTTCCCAATCTGCTTCCTCCCGGATCTCCTCCTTTCTAAAGGTCACCTGTGGCAGCCCTTCCTGCCCTTTACCTTGTAAAAGGTCCAGCTGCAAGGCAATCTCATCTAGTGACTCCATAACATTTGGCAAGGGTCGATTAATTACCATCCGAATAATCCCCTCTGGATCTATAATCACCGCCAAGCGCTCTAACCCTGGTTGGGGGCGGCGGGTGGAAGCCAGCCCATACATACTTGCGATGGTGAAATCCAAATCTTCAATAACTGGGGCATTTAGGTAAATCCCGATGAACCTCCTCGCTTTTTCCGCCCAGTCATTACCGGAAGAAATGGGCTCATTAGACAGGGCCAACACCTTGGTATTGCGCTCGTTTAACCAGCGTTCTTTTTTCCCTAAAAAGGCAGAAAACATTGTCCAACAAGTAGTAAAGTTAGCAGGATGAGCAAAAAATACACACCAGCTTCCACGTGAATAGTCGGGGAAACTTACAAGCCCCCTGGTAGTTTCAACACTGAAAGAGGGAGCAAGGTCCCCAATATTGGGTAATAAAGGAAGTTCGTTCGACATAAATGAAGGTTTAACAGCTGGTCATAACAAGGATTAATGAAGCGTCCGGAATTAAGTCCCACAAATTTAGGGATTTCTTTGACTTTTCACCTGAAAATCAATCTGATCTGAAAAAAACCTAGATACGTGGCACTTTCTTATCCAACTCTGGGGTATTCCTAATTTTCTGGGCTTTTTTCCACCATTGTACCGCCTGCTCCATCTGTCCTTTCTGAGCCAATGCATCGCCGTACCGCTCGAGAATCCCAGGATGTTGATCACCTCCCTTGCCCAACGCAGCATCCAAGCGCTTTAGAGCGCTGTCTGGCTCCTTTTTTATCAACAAAGCAATTGCAATCTGATCTACTACATCTAGCCAGAGCGCCAGATTTCTTCCCGCCATCAAGGTGGCAGTCTCAAGAGCAGATAAGGCTTCCTCTGGTTTATTTAAGGAATTAGCAGCGACACCAAACCAAAAATAAGCGGCGGCTTGATTGGGAAATATATCCATGGCCTTTTCAGCCAATTCCAACTGTTCTCCATACGCTTTTTTGCCCGAAAGAATCCGCAGGGCATTATCGTACACCGCATACACTCCGGGACGAAGAGATATACAGGTCTTATACCGTTCCAAGGCTTGCTCTTCCATTCCCAACAAGTAGTATAAATCCCCTGAAAGACTCCAAGCCTTTGGATCCGATTTGTGCACCTGCTCCAAAGCGCCCCCCAGTTCCAATATAGCTTTCGAAACAGCAGCCGAACTTCCCTCATTTAACTGCTGAAGAGGGCTTGCCAAAGCTGCCACTTTGGTATCCATTGGAACCGTGGGGTCTTTGAACAAAGGTAAAAGCTGTTCCAAATAGCGGCTATCTTCCGATTTAGTCGCCTTTTTCTCCATCAAAGCCAAGCGAGCATCTGAATCATTTGGGTCTTTTTGGAGGATCGATTCCCAAATCACAGCCGCTTTCCCAGCCTCCCCTAACTCTGCCCAGTACCTAGCCAATGATTTTCTGAAATTCAGGTTTTCAGGGTAGGCATCCACCAGGCGCTGCAACTCCCCCGCTGCCCGCTTCGAATCTCCAAGTGCCACCCAAATCAGATGCTTTTTGGTGCAAATTGATTCTGTAACCCCTACCAAAGACTCCAATTTATCCAAGGCTTTCAGTGCTGGTTTGGGTTGTTCCGCCAGAACCAGCAAGTAAGCATATTTTTCATAAAAAACAGGCTCCTTGGGAAAGCGTTCGAGAAGTTGGCGGTAGACCTCCGCGGCAAAGGCATGTTGCCCATTTTTTTCGAAAATATCGGCTTTTAACAAAAAATACCAGCGATTTTCAGGCTGAAGACGGATCGCTTCTTCGATTGTCTCTAGTGCGGTACCGTACCCTTTCTTCTCCACATAGCAGCGTGCCAGGCCATACCAAGCTGCATCTGCGGTTTCGTTTTTATAGAGGAATTTCCGATACAAATCGATTGCCTCGTCGGTTTGACCCAACATCCGAGCTTTTTCGGCATCCAAGAAGGCCGATTGCCTTAATAATTCTTCTTGAGGAACCTCCTTTTGAAGGCCATCCAGGGTATTTTGGGCACCCAAAGGTGCACAGGGCATACAGAGTGCGCATACAAAACTACTAAAAACAGGTATTAATCGGATTGAATTTTTGGAAAATGGCATCATCGTCTGGTAAAATTACTAAAATCTCCAATATTCAGCTCATCTTTAGAACCAACAAAACGGCTGGAATTGCCCACCATCGAATCCTCCAACACTGCGTTTTTGATCAATGATTTATTTTGAATGATTGAATTTCGAATCACAGTGGACTCAACGGTTGAACCGTTCCCAACACTAACGTAAGGACCGATGACCGAATTGCGCAAAACGGCATTTTCCCCTACAAAACAAGGCGGTATAATCACACTGTTCTCAATCACGGCCGTCTCAGCAACCAGATTTTTGTGCCGACGAAACTCCAACATCCGTTCATTCGAGTACAAAATAGCTTCTTTGTTCCCGCAATCCAGCCACTCTTCGATCTCTCCAGTCACAAACTTCGCCCCTTGCTGCTTCATGTATTCCAGGGCGGTTGTTAGCTGAAATTCGTTCTTTTCTTTGATTTCATTGGTAATAATATGGTGTAAGGCTGCCCT
>CANHDG010000305.1 GCA_947459365.1 Saprospirales bacterium | reverse complement strand
GGCAACTTTTCGAGGGCCTCTTTTTTCCAAAACTGATCTTGCCGTCGGAAGAAGTAATCTACATAGAGCTGATTCAGTTTGTGTTGGGTGCTATGGTCCAGGTGTTGGAAGGAGCTGGTTTTATCGATTCCAAACCGGAAATGCATACCGCCTTGTGGGTCTTCCAGAAGAATGACATTAGCAATTAGGTCCAGCAGGCCTTGACGTAGCGACTCGGTGCGTGCGGAGGCTGGCTGGCGGTTGGCCCACTGTTGGACTTTTTGTTGGGTATTGAATTCGGGGCGCAGTTCATAACGGCCGGTATGATCGTTTTTTTGGAGAAAGGGGTAGACATGCTCCTGGTTTTCCCGGAATAATTCATGAAGAACAGCGTCGGTGATGTAGGGTTTACATAGTCGTTCGCGGTTAAATCCGATTCCCAATTGCCAAAATTCTTGTTCTGTCAAGGCAATGGCTGGGATGAATTGACCTAGGATTCCTTCTACGGCATCGATCGGGATACTCCAAATCCGGAAAAAACCTAGGATATGGTCGATACGGAACGCATCAAAATAGAAGCTCATCTGAGCGAAGCGTTGTTTCCACCAAGCAAATCCGTCTGCTTTCATTCGTTCCCAGTTGTAGGTTGGGAAGCCCCAATTTTGACCTTTTTCGGCGAAATCATCGGGTGGTGCACCTGCCTGTCGATCCATTTGATACAGTTCGGGAGCTACCCAGGCATCGCAGGAGTAACGGTAAATACCGATTGGAATATCTCCCTTGATGGCCAGTCCTTTTGAATGTGCATATTCTACAGCCGATCTGAGTTGCAGGTGCAGGTGCCATTGCACAAAGTAGTGGAAGGCAATGGCTGGGTAAGCTGGGTGGCTGGGATTGGCCAGCGCTTGAATCTCCTCTGCCTGGTAGACGGAGTGTTGTTTCCATTGATTAAAATCCGAGGTTCCATTTTGCTCTTTTAACCAGGTAAAGACCGCATAGGGCTCTAGCCAGTGCTTGTTCTCCTCTAAGTAGGCAAGGAAGTAGGCATCCGTCAAGGTGGAAGGCCCCATCGCTTCGTAAAGCAATTCAAGGGCTGCCCGCTTTGCCTTCATGACTGCTTCGTAATCGACTTCCGACAAGCTATTGAGCTTTTTTTGGTCTTTTTGGAACGATTTAAGTAGAGAAGCGTGCTTTTTGCCCGCGACTTCTGAGACGTTCAGGTAGAGAGGATGCAGCGCGAAGGCAGAGACTGCTGCATAGGGGTAGGAATCCGTCCAGGTGCCTGTGGCGGAGGTGTCGTTAACGGGCAGCAATTGGATGAGTTTGAGGCCCGTTCGAACCGCCCAATCAGCCAACGGTTTTAGGTCGGTAAATTCACCGGTCCCATAGCTTTTTTCGGTCCGTAGGCTGAAGACAGGAATGGCAACCCCTGCTCCCCGGAAGGTATCGTTCGGCATTCGCAAAAAGCCATCGTGCAGCAATACTTTTGCCGAGCGCTCTCCAGGGAAATATAAGGTGCGGTTATCTCCTGATTCAAACCGGTCCAATTGTTGACCTGCCTGGTTCCAAACACCATATTTATACGGAACAGGAAAATCTTCTTTACTCAGGTCTACCCGGGTAACCCACCAATCCCCTTGTTTTTGTAGGTGAATGGGCTGAGTGGTACTCCAGTCGTGCAGGGCCTGGCCAGCTCCTAGCAGGCAAACGCTTTCGCCTGACTGGAGCAAGGGGGCCTTCACCCTGAATTCATGGGTGAATTTGGAGGGAAGTTTAGTTGTTTTGAGAGGGGTCTTGTTTCTAAAATAAATCGTTTGAAAGGGTTGTGTGGAGAAAGCATGCTCAAAAGCGCCGGCATCGCTCCAGGTATCGACTATAAATAGTTGGTCTTTTGATTGTAAAAGGGCCGAAGAGATACTCCGATCTGCATCCCAGTCTGGGATCGGGTGCTCGTCAGGCCGGTGTAAGTGGTATTGGTAAGAGATGGAGGCACCTGGCTGGACAGGGCCTTCGGTTTCCCATTCAAAATGCCAGAAGTCCTGATTCAGGTACTCCATGGAGTAGGTACGGTTTTGGAGTTGGATCGTGAGGTTTTCTCCGAAGCGGGTGGAATACCGAAGGTAAAAGTGTATTGTCATGAAAATAAAATGCTTAAACGAAGTGCAAAGGTAACGGAGTGCTGGCATTTTGAAAAACTTTGGGAAAGTACTGCACAATGCAGTACATTTGTCAGGATGGTCGTCCCTTAAGTGGACTACTCTTTTCACCAATTTGAACGCATTTTGAAAGTACTACTTGCAGCATTAAACTGGGGTTTGGGCCATGCCACCCGGTGTATCCCCCTAATCCGAACACTTGAAGAGCGAGGAATTGAGGTGGTTTTGGCTTCGGATGGTGTCGCCAAGTACCTTTGGCAAGCCGAATTTCCGCACCTGACAGTCGCTAAGTTGCCTTCTTACCGGATTCAATACGATAGTCCTAATATGGTTTGGAACATCGCCCGGCAGCTCCCCCGTATCGGCTATGCTATACAGGCAGAGCGTCGCGTCTTGGAGGCATTGGTAGAAGAACACGGGATTACACACGTGATTTCGGATAACCGGTATGGCTGTTTTTCCAAAAAGACCAAAAATATCTTTATCACCCACCAGCTACATTTGAAAATTCCTGTTCCAGGGCTGGACTGGCTGGTCAATCAGGTGCTGCGGCGCTCGTTGTCCCGCTTTGATGAGGTTTGGATTCCGGACCAGGCCTCCTTTCCGCACCTGGCTGGCTCCTTGTCCCATCCGGCGCTGGTCCAACCTCCGTCCCGGTATATCGGGATCCTTTCGAGGATGCAGGCAGGTCCAGAGCGCAGCGATTACGATGTGGCAATTGTCCTTTCTGGTCCGGAGCCACAGCGGTCTTTGTTAGAACGCCGTCTTATTGAGCAGGCCATTGCCTTGCCTTACAAATTTATCGTTGTGCAAGGGAGACCGAAACAGTCGCACCACCACTACGAGGCCGATAATGTGGAGGTGGTTTCGTATTTGACCTCAGAGGCCCTGAATCAAGTGTTACTGGGAAGTTCGGTCGT
>CANHDG010000304.1 GCA_947459365.1 Saprospirales bacterium | reverse complement strand
GCCTTGTGCAACGAGCGGTTGCTTTTGCGGAGTGTATCGCTTTATTATTCTATCAATTTAGTTCAGTTATAAGATGCGGCCCATTCATATTTTTTTTGACAATGACGGGACGATTGTGGACTCGGAGATTTTGGCGGTTCGAAATATGTTGCGTCATTTGGCTGCTATGGGAATTGAGATGGATGAGCGGGTGTATGCGCAGCGCTTTCCGGGTTTATTGGAGCGCGATATTTTTGCCATCCTAGAGCGGGAGCATGGATTATCGATTCCTGACTCCTTTCATTTACAATTGCAGCAGGAGCATATTGCCTTGTTTGAGCAGGAGCTAAAGCCGATTGTGGGAATGGATAGCTTGTTTCGGGAGGTGCGATCGGGGAAGAGTATGGTGTCGAACGGGAGTGTTGCGCACGTAGAGCGTTGCTTGGGCAAGGTGGGTTTATTGCATGATTTTGGAGGTGAAATTTTTTCTGCCAAGCAGGTAGATCGTCCGAAGCCGTATCCGGACGTTTATTTGCATGCTTTGCGAAGTGTGGGCTTGGAGCCTTTGCAGGCATTGGTTGTAGAGGATAGTCCAACGGGTATTGAGGCAGCGAAGGCAGCGGGTTTGCGGGTGGTTGGTTTTTTGGGGGCTTCTCATATTACGGAGGGACATGGTGAGCAGTTAAAAGCGAAGGGGGCTGATTTTTTGGCCTCGGATGCGGAGGAGTTACGGAAGCTATTAGCGGGTTGGGAGTTGATTTAAGCACTTGTTAATGCCTATTATTTTTTGGTGAGATTGGGTTGGATGTTCCTACTTTTGAATGTTGGCGGGGGCTATTAGTAGTGCCTTTGTTTATTGTTATACCGTAATTTAATTCCTATCGTTATGAAAGAAGAGTTTATCCACTTCTTATGGCGCACGCGTCGCTTTGATCAACGCGAATTAAAAACAACCACTGGTCATACTATTGAAATCCTTCAACCCGGGGAGTACAATCTTCATGCGGGACCTGATTTTTTTAATGCCCGGCTTCGGATAGATGGTATGGAGTGGGCGGGCAATGTGGAGATGCACTTAGCCTCCTCCGATTGGTACGTTCATCAGCATGAGCAGGATCCGGCGTATGCCGGGGTGATTTTGCATGTGGTTTGGGTAGAGGATTCGATGGTGTTGCAGCCAGATGGTCGGCCGATTCCTTGTTTGGAGTTGTGCAAGCGCGTCAGTATGGTTTTATTGGAAGAGTATGAGCGCTTGATGTTGGAGGAGGATTGGTTGCCTTGCGGACGTTCTTTCCACGAGGTGCCAAGAGTGGTTCGGTTGGGATGGATGGATCGGTTATTAGTGGAGCGATTGGAGCAGAAGACAGCACAGATTGAGCGGTTATTGGAGTACAGCCGAGATTCTTGGGAGGATACTTTTTATTTTTTATTGGCGCGATCCTTTGGTTTAAAGATTAATTTAGACCCATTTGAGCAGTTAGCCCGTTCGCTATCGTTGTCGATTGTGCAACGGCACAAGGAGCATCCATTTCAGATAGAGGCCTTGTATTTTGGTCAGGCTGGATTTTTGGAGCGGGAGTACCAAGATGATTATCCGAATCAATTGGCCAAGGAGTACCACTATTTACGGCACAAGTATCAATTGGTTCCGATGGAAGTTAGTCAATGGAAGTTTTTGCGGTTACGGCCGGCCAATTTTCCTACGATACGGATTGCGCAGTTTGCCGCTCTGATGCAACGGACGGTTCATTTATTTTCGAAGGTATTGGAATGTGTCAAGGTAGCTGAATTGGAGGCATTATTGACGGTGGAAACGGCTTCTTATTGGGAAATGCATTATCGATTTGATGTGCCGTCGGTGGAGCGTAAGAAGGCTGTGGGGCGTTCTTTTTTAATGCAAGTCTTCATCAATACGGTGGTTCCGGTTGTTTTTTTTTATGGGAAACGCCGGCAGGAGGTGGAGTTGCAGAATCGTGCTTTGGCATGGTTGGAAGAGTTGGGGCCGGAGTCTAATCAGTTAATAGAGGAGTGGGTGGCATACGGGGTGAAGCCTCAAAATGCGCATGATTCTCAGGCTTTATTGCAGTTACGTCAGCAATATTGTTTAGAGCGGCGGTGTTTGGATTGTGCGGTAGGGCATTATTTATTGCGCTGATGGTTGAGTAGAAACAAAATGGCCTTGACATCGGAAAGAAGTCAAGGCCATTATTAGATTTAGTTAGGCGAGTACTACTTTTGGAGTATCACCTTTTTGGTGAGTATGGCCCCGTTTGCGACGATTCTGAGTAGATAGATGCCGGAAGGTTGAGTGGACAAGTCGATCCACTCGTGAATAGACTGTGTGGGGGTCTGTTCCGTTTTCCAGACTGCTTGACCTAGCAAGTTCACCAATTCGGACTGTACCTGTAAGGTTTGATCAAACTGTACATCCAAAAGTAGCAGACCGTTGGTTGGGTTGGGTCGGATAGACAGTTGTTGCATTCCTGGCAATTCGCTGGTTCCGGATACCTGTACGAATACGGTCAAGGTATCGGAGCATCCGTTGGCATCGTTAACGGTGACGGTATAGCTTCCTCCGATGAGATCGGAAACAGAAGCGGTGGTTGCGCCATTACTCCAGAGGTAAGAGTAAGGAGGGTTACCGATTCCTACTTGTACGGTAGCGCTGCCTGCGCTTTGGCCAGGGATTTCGGGGGTGACGCTTGCGGTGAGGTTCATGCTGACTGGGCAGGCGATGATTCCTACATTATCGAGGTCAAACCAGAAATCACCGGCACCCCAGGTTGCTTCGAAGCGAATGGTGATGCTTTTTCCGGCATAGTTTTCAAGGGATATTTTTCGATTGCGCAGGTTGGCGGTGGGGGTATGGTTCAGTGAATTGATGGTGCCTACGGTTGTGAACGTTTGTCCGCAGTCGGTACTTACCTTGACATCGATTTTGGTGCCATTGGAAAGCTCGGTCCCTACGGTACCAGCTGACCAGTTGGTAATGCGGTAATCGAAGGTAAGGGAGTCATTTGCTCCGATGACGCCGTAGCGTGGCAGGTCATAGATACAAGATGGAAAACTGGAGTTCAAGT
>CANHDG010000303.1 GCA_947459365.1 Saprospirales bacterium | reverse complement strand
ATGCGCGCACCCGCGTACAAATGTACAAGGGGGAGGCAAATTGGGACTGGATTAGCCGGGTAAAAGATAACCCCAGACTCACCATTCCTGTTTTCGGAAACGGGGATGTAGATTCCCCACAAAAAGCACTTGAGTACCGAAAAAAATACGGAGCAGACGGTATTATGATCGGCCGCGCCAGTATTGGTTACCCCTGGATTTTTAAAGAAATAAAGCATTTCTGGGAAACCGGGGAGTTATTGCCGCCACCCGGCATTCACGAACGAGTTCGGGCTGCCAAACAACACTTGAGCGATAGCCTGATCTGGAAAGGACCTAAATTGGGTGTCCTGGAAATGAGGCGACACTATACCGCCTATTTTAGAGACTTACCCCATATTAAGCCATATCGCGCTAAATTGGTTACGCTAATGGAACCAACAGATCTCTTTGAGGTGTTAAGTGAAATCGAAGCGGTTTACTCCGGATCCTCCATTTATGAGATGGAGCCCCAAACCGCTACCGAGTAAGTTTCAATCATGATTTTTTCAATTCAAGCGCAAGAGCGCACCATCTTTGAACGAATCGCCGCCGCAGCGGAACAAATGAACGTTCCCACTTATGTAGTAGGAGGCTATGTGCGCGACCGTTTGCTCGGCCGCCCTTCCAAAGACATGGATATTGTCTGTGTAGGGGATGGAATCCAACTGGCCGAAACCTTGGCGGCGAGCCTTTATCCTCGTCCCAAAATTGCCGTCTACAAGCGATTCGGAACCGCCATGCTCCGGTATGATGACCTCGAAATCGAATTCGTCGGTGCCCGCCGAGAAAGCTACCATCATGATAGTCGAAAACCAGATGTTGAACCCGGAACACTAGAGGATGATCAAAATCGCCGAGACTTTACCATCAATGCATTGGCTGTAAGCCTCAATAAAGCTAATTTCGGTGAAATCATCGATCCATTCGGAGGGCTTCAGCACCTGGAACAAAAAGTGATCAAAACCCCGCTTGAACCTGGGCAAACCTTCTCGGATGACCCACTCCGAATGATGCGGGCTATCCGATTCTCTACTCAACTCGGCTTTCACATCGATCCGGTTACCCTCGACGGAATCGCAGAAAATAGGCACCGCATCAGTATTGTCTCCAAAGAGCGAATTACCACCGAAATTGAAAAAATTCTAAAGACCCCTAAACCTTCCATCGGTTTTAACCTCTTGTTTGGAACCGGACTTCTTCGGTTGGTGATGCCCGAGGTAGCCGACCTCCAAGGAGTGGAAGACCGCGACGGGCGAGGTCATAAAGATAATTTTTTTCATACCCTGCAAGTCCTCGATAACCTCTGCCAAAAATCAGATAACATCTGGCTTCGCTGGGCAGCACTCCTCCATGATATTGCCAAACCTGTCACCAAACGCTATCAAAAAGGCCTCGGATGGACCTTCCACGGCCACGAATGGGTAGGAGGAAATATGGTGCCACGCATCTTTAAAAACCACCGCCTCCCCCTGGGAGCTGAAATGGAGTATGTCCAAAAAATGGTGCGACTCCACCTCCGCCCAATTTCACTCACCAAAGAGGAAGTGACCGATAGTGCGGTTCGCCGACTGCTTTTTGATGCTGGTTCTGATGTTGAAGACCTGATGATGCTCTGTGCCTCCGATATCACAACCAAAAATCCAGTTAAAATGGCCCGCTACCTGGAAGGCTATGAATACCTAAAGGAACGAATGGAGGGGGTGAGTGAGACCGATCGGCTCCGACTCTGGCAACCTCCACTCACCGGCGATATGATAATGCAAACCTTTGGCATACCGCCCTCCAGAGAAGTGGGACTCATCAAAACAGCCGTTCGGGAAGCTATCCTCGACGGAATCATCCCCAATGACCTGGAAGCAGCCACCCAACATATGCTCTTGGAAGGTGAAAAACTTGGCCTTCAAGCGCGATCAAATACGACCACTTTAAACGCATAAAATTTAACCGATATGACACTCGAACAAAAAATAGGGAAAGACTTGGTGGTGGCCATGAAGGCTAAAGACGAAGTCGCCCTCCGCGGTATCCGCGCTGTCAAAAGCGCACTTCTCCTAGCTAAAACAGACGGTTCCGGTCAGGAAATTGACGAAGCTAAAGAAGTGCAAATTTTGCAAAAATTGGTAAAAAGCCGGCAAGAATCCTACGACATCTATATTAAGAACGGTAGAGATGAATTGGCTAAAATTGAACAAGAAGAAATTGAAGTGATCCGGAAATACCTGCCCAAAATGATGGAAGGAGCCGAACTAGAAGCCGTAATCCGAGAAATTATCCAAACCCTCGGGGCAACCTCAGCCAAGGACATGGGTAAAGTAATGGGCGCTGCCAATAAACAACTCGCCGGTAAAGCCGAAGGAAAAATCATTGCCGATACGGTCAAATCTCTCCTCTCTGAATAAAACGTTTTAGGATGCGCTGGTTCCTTCTCCCCTTCTTTTTGCTGCCCCTTTGCCTTGCTGGACAAATCGTGAACATCGAAGAAATGCGGATCAAAGGAACCAACGACTCCCTGCGGTGGTACGGGGCCTTGAAAGGATCCTACGCCACTACCCAAGTGCAACAACGAACCACCGTACTCAAAGCAGAAGCGCATGTGCAGTATAAAAAACACCGACACATCGCCCTGCTACTGCTTAATTCGGACTTTCTCAGGGCCGGAAACCAAGACTTTGTCAACAACCGGTTCGTTCACCTTCGGTACAATTATAAATGGACCCCTTCCCTTGCCTGGGAACTGCTCAGCCAACAACAAACCAATAAACTAATCCTCATCCAGCAACGAAGTCTTTTGGGAACAGGATTGCGTAAACGGTTTTTTATTGATCAAAAAAGCAACAGCCGCCTTTACCTGGGTTCTACCTACCTCTACGAACGCAATCAATTCGTAGGAGAATCCTCGGTCGTCCATTGGCACCGAATCAGTAATTACATCACCACCACCCTTCGCCATCCATCTTCCAGGGGAATCCTCCAAATTACCACGTATTGGCAACCAGTAATCGGCCAATTAAAAAATTATCGGTTAAGCACTGAGTGTACCCTTGAACTTCCTATTGGAAAACACTTGCGGTATGCTACTGAT
>CANHDG010000302.1 GCA_947459365.1 Saprospirales bacterium | reverse complement strand
GACAGAGGAGGCAAGGATGACGCTCATCAAACCCCAGCCAGTTTTGACATTGTCGTCTTGTTGTGTAATTGAATTTTGCATAAGGACCAGTTTAGTTGTACTGAATGAATCGTTCGTTTTGAAGGTGTATTCGAAATTAGGATGGGCAAATGTATATACACATTTATATATTTTCATTTTTGGATTAAAAATATTTTTTCAAAAAGCCCTCAAAAAACAAAATTTTATCAAATATTTGGTAAAAACGAAAAATAAATCTTATTTCCAGAATAATATTTTGCAAAAAAGGGGCCTGAGGAGGTGATACCTAGAGGAGTCGTAGCCTCAACAAATGAAATTCCTTGCTCTAAAGAAAGATAGAGCGGAGGTGGTTGGACTACACCCGAATAATATAGCGTTTTTGAAAAAGGGGAAAAGGGTAGGGCCTCCTAAAAACTAGAAGCGATCCTAGGACAGCTGATCCAATAACTGTAGCAAAACGTTGGGGTAGGTATTGCTGGTGAGCGCGTAATAACTGTTTTTGCCATCCCGGCGAACCGTAACGATTCCGCGGTCTTTTAATATTCGTAAGTTGTGACTCGCTACTGCCTGCTCAATTTCTAATTCTTCGTAAATCTCGGTCACATTCATTTCCTTATTCCGGTGCAACATTTCCACAATCAAAATGCGATGCGGATGCGCCAAGGCACGCAAACTTTCGGTTGCAGACTCTAAAAGGGAAAAGGAATACTTGGTTGGGCTTGGCATAATTAGCTTGAAATCGGCACAAATATAGAAGGAAACATCGGTAAACCTAGTCTTCCGTATAGGATATTGTTGTAAAATGAAGGCTGTATGGAGCATGCTCCCTGGTCTATACTTCTATTTGTGGGCTACGCCTGACTGTTTTGTTCCTCAAACAATCTGTCGGAATTGCTGTTTTGCCTCCATGAAGTCTCTATCGTTCTCGCTGGATAATTCGTTTCAAATCGAACTGCCTGCCGATCCCTCCACTGCGAACATTCCGCGGCAAGTTACTGCTGCCTGCTATTCCACAGTTCTTCCCCTGGTGCCTTCTTCGCCTACACTGCTCTCGTTTTCTCCAGAAGCAGGGGCATTGCTGGGAATTTCGGAGGAGGATGCGCAGTCGGATGCATTCACAACCTTCGTCTCCGGAAAGGAAGTCTACCCCGGAACGAAGCCTTATGCAATGAATTATGGAGGGCATCAATTTGGGTCCTGGGCCGGCCAATTGGGCGATGGTCGGGCGATTAATTTATTCGAGCTCCTGCACCAGGGACAACGTTGGATGATCCAACTCAAAGGGGCGGGCCCAACTCCTTACTCCCGTCGGGGCGATGGACTGGCGGTGCTTCGGTCTTCCATCCGAGAATTTCTTTGCAGTGAGGCTATGCACCACCTCGGAGTGCCCACCACCCGCGCCCTGTCGCTGGTCCAAACCGGTGACCAAGTACTCCGTGACTTGCTCTATAATGGTAACGCTGCCTACGAACCCGGTGCCATCGTATGTCGAGTAGCGCCCACTTTTCTCCGTTTTGGAAATTATCAATTGTTTGCCGCCAGAGGGGAACAAGCTGTTCTTCAACAATTGGTCGACTACACCATCCGGCACTTTTTCCCAAGCCTCGGGCCACCCTCTAAGGAGACGTATGCCCGTTTTTTTCAAGAGGTATCAGAGCGTACCCTCGAACTAGTGCTTCAATGGCAGCGGGTCGGCTTCGTACATGGAGTAATGAATACCGATAATATGTCGATCCTTGGACTAACCATTGACTATGGTCCGTATGGATGGCTGGACAATTATGATCCGGACTGGACCCCCAATACCACCGATTTGCCCAACAAACGCTATCGGTTTGGGCACCAGGCACAGGTCGCGCAGTGGAATCTGCTCCAGTTGGCCAACGCCCTCTACCCTTTGGTAGAACAGGAGGAGCCCTTTATTGAAGCATTGAACCATTTTTCTAAATCCTACGAGCATAGATACCTGGAAATGATGGGCCACAAACTTGGATTTGCCGCGCCCCAACCCGGGGATGAGGCATTGGTCAAGGCCTTGGAGATCTTATTGTGCAGTACGGAAACCGACATGACCCTTTTCTTTAGACTGCTTTCCAGGGTACACCCCGGAAAGGAAAAGGGTATTCAGGAGCTACTTCCTGCTTTTTACCATCCCGAAGAATTGGTTGGGGGATTATTGGAGCGTTGGGAGCGCTGGATCGAACATTACCAACAGCGGACTGTTCAGGAAGGTTCCACCCCGGAGGAGCGAGTCGCCCGCATGCACCGGGTTAATCCCAAATATGTACTCCGCAATTACATGGCACAATTGGCGATTGAGGCAGCGGAAAGAGGAGAACATGCCCTTTTGCACGAATTGCAAGCCCTGCTCAAAGCCCCTTATGAGGAACAACCTTCTATGGAAAAATGGTTTGATAAACGGCCCGATTGGGCAAGGACCAAACCAGGCTGCAGCGCTTTGTCCTGCAGTTCCTAAGTTGTAAGTCCTACCATTCTTTTTTTGGGAAATAGGAAGCCCAAAGCAATGAATCAGAGAGGTTTCGATGATTTAACAGGTTAAAATTGGTCGTCTTGCTGCTAAACAATACATTTGCAGTTCAACGTTTAATCTGATCAAATTCAAACCGATGCACCTACTCCGAACCTTACTACTCCTTTTGCTTCCCTTTTTGGCCAGCGCACAGCAAACCCTTTTGATCTCTGCACCTAACGATACCATTGACTTGTCTTGTGCTGCCTGTAAGACTCGGGTGACCGACCTTGCCTTGGTGAAGGGGCATCAAAGTATTCCGATCAATCTGGACAAACCAGTTAAAGAAAATTTACTACATTGGACCTACTTTGATGGGGTATCGAACGCCTGGGTGAGCACGGAGCAGGAACCCATTTGGACCAAAGGATTGCAATTATGGGAACAACTGAGCGACACCGTGGTGATTTCCTTGCACATTAACCTATCGGTATCGGATTCCGTTGGAGATTCGACTCGTATCTTTTTGGTACTTGGAGGAATGATGAAGTCAGATTTAAAAAAGACGCCCATTGTGGGAGTTTACGATTCCAACACTTATGAGCCGCTACGGTT
>CANHDG010000301.1 GCA_947459365.1 Saprospirales bacterium | reverse complement strand
CCTTCGTATCCATTAATTAGCAGCAGGTACGATTCACCAGGGGTAAAGCCGTTGTAGCTGATCTGAATCGGTAGATTACCGCCTCCCGATTGACCTGGTTGGCAGCTGAGAACCTCTCCGCAACTTGAAAACACCGCCGCTTGAAGCCCATTACCTTGTGTGCACCCTGAACTGGTAATGGAAAAATGAATGGTACTCGATCCCGCTATAAAACCATGCCAGACACTATTGGTCTCATTTAATTGGCCTCCGCAAAAACTCCCACCTTCTCCGCTAAACCCAGCGGTGGTCCCTTGGTAGCCATTCAGTGGACACCCGGCACAGGCTTCCGAGCAGGTCTCTGAAGCAAATACTGTTAGGTTCGTACAAGGGGGCAAGGATTGTGCCGGTAAAAAAACGCTGATCAATTGGAATAAAATGGGGGAGAAGGCTTTATGTAGTCGCATGATAGGAGCTGAATGATCGAACAAAGATGCACTAATTACCACTTTTGCTGTCAGTTGGAGTCTTTATTTTATAGATTTTGAAAAATTTTATCCGCTTTTTTCAGGAGAAGCGCGTTTGGAAAGCAGTGGTCTAAAAGGAACTTTACAAGTGCGCTGGGGCTGATATGGGTAGACGGATTTGCAATTTTATTTTCTTAAAATTTTGCTAACGCTGCTTGAATTCTATTTTTGCCTTACTTTTGAACAATATATTTTAAACTGCAATCTCGTTTCGATTATGTCAAAAAATCTGAGAAGCCTATCTGGCCGCAAAGGAATGGAGGAGAACCTGTTTGAACACTTGGCTGCTTTGGAGGCAAAACAGGGGGCGTTTGATCCGACGGAGGTGCAGTCTTTAGCCGATAAATACCTGGTTGGTACCTCTACGGTCCATGGGGCAGCAAGTTTCTACGATTTTTTGAATCCAGCTAAAAGCGGAAAAAAGGTATTCTCCTGCTCCGGTTCTGCTTGTCAACTTTCCGGTAAGCAAGCTGCAGTGGATAACAAGCTTGGAAACCATTTCGATAAAAGTGAAATTGGAGCGGTATATTGTTTAGGTCGCTGTCATGAAACCGCCGCCTTTCACCTGAATGGCCATAACTACTCCGGGGAGGCAATTGACTACCTTGAACAACTTTTGAGTGGAGAAAAGACTGCTCTTCCGGATTCTTATCCAGCTATTGCCCTCGGGGCTGGCTGGCTGACATCCGCTGATACAGGTCCAGAGACGTATCTGGAAGCGTTGAAAGAAGCCGTTCAGTCAGACCGCGCTCAACTGCTGGAAGAGGTGCATCGCTCGGGACTTCGGGGCCGGGGAGGAGCCGGTTTTCCGTTGGGGATCAAATTGGCCGCTGTTTTAAAGGAAAAAGCAGATCGAAAATACATTGTTTGTAATGCGGATGAAGGCGACCCTGGTGCCTTTTCAGATCGATACTTATTGGAACAAAAACCGTACTTGGTACTGTTTGGGATGGCCTATGCCGGTATCCTGACGGGTGCCACCGAGGGCGTTCTGTATATTCGAGCCGAATATCCGGAAGCCATCGAAATTTGTAAAAAGGCAGCTCTGGTGGTGAACGCTCTTTTTCCGCTTCCTTCCACGTCCGGAGAACAGGTTGATTTTAAACTCTATGTAGTGAAAGCACAGGGAGCGTATATCTGTGGGGAGGAAACAGCCTTGTTGTCCTCCCTGGAAGGGCTCCGCCCGGAGGTGCGTACCCGTCCTCCTTTTCCAGTTCAATATGGACTTTTCGGCAAACCAACTGCGGTAAATAACGTGGAAACACTTGCCAATTTGTTCCCTATTTTCAAAAGTGGAGGATCCGCCTTCAAAGCCGTTGGAACAGAGCGCTCCTCCGGGACCAAATTACTGTCCCTCGATAGCCACTTTAACCGACCGGGTCTCTATGAGGTGGATATGGGAACCCCTCTTCAAACCGTCATTGAGGAGCTGGGAGGTGGTATGAAGCAGCCCGTCAAAGCCTACCACATTGGAGGGCCACTTGGCGGATTGGTACCTGCATTTAAGACCACAGAATTAACCATTGATTTTGAGAGTTTTGCTTCCAATGGTTTTTTGCTTGGGCATGCTTCCATACTGAGTATTCCAGCTTCTTATCCCCTGATCCGTTATTTGGAACATTTATTTGCCTTCACGGCTCACGAAAGTTGTGGGAAATGCTTCCCCTGTAGGATTGGCTCCACTAGGGGTAAAGAATTGTTACAAAAAGCACAGGATAACCAACTGAAAATTGACCGGGAGCTCTGGACGGATTTACTCGAAACCCTTGAAAAAGGTTCCTTGTGTGCCTTGGGGGGAGGACTCCCACTTCCGGTTAAAAATGCCTTGATGTATTTTCCAGAGGAATTAAATCCTTATTTCAACTAATCCGTTTTTTAACAGCTGCTTTTACTTCATCCATTATACGTTATGTCTATTCCGGCCTCTGCAATTGCTTTTCTGAATGATAAACCCTATTCGTTTGAACAGGGAGAAACCATTTTGCAATTTTCCAAACGGTGTTTTGGAAAAGATAGTATTCCAACGCTCTGCGATGCCCCCAACCTAGAGGCTTTTGGTGCCTGCAGGGTCTGTTCAGTGGAGGTGGCCTTAGAAGCCAAGGGCCCTCGACGAACGAAGGCATCTTGTCATACTTTGGTGGAACCGGGAATGTATATCTACACGGAGTCGGAAAGTATTCAAAAACTTCGAAAAAACATCGTCGAACTGGTACTTACGGATCATCCGCTTGACTGTCTTACTTGTGAAGTAAACGGGAACTGTGAGCTGCAAGATGTTGCAGCTAGGGTTGGTATTCGAAAAGTGCGGTACCCTGAAGGGAAAAACCATTTAGACCGGGAGAAAGATCTCAGCCATCCCTACATGACCTCCGACTTGTCAAAGTGTATCCTTTGCTACCGTTGCGTTCGGGCTTGCGATGAGGTGCAAGGTCAACTGGTTCTTAGCGTGTCGGGCAGGGGCTTCGATAACAAAATTATTAAGGGCGCCGATCAATCGTTTTTTGACTCCGATTGCGTATCCTGCGGTGCTTGTGCTCAGGCCTGCCCAACTTCCGCTATCTCCGATATCTACCAGTCTAAATCATTGGTTGGACAAGATAAGGTGCGCACCATTTGCACGTATTGTGGGGTGG
>CANHDG010000300.1 GCA_947459365.1 Saprospirales bacterium | reverse complement strand
GAATATTGGGCATTAAGTCGTCGATAAAAACAGATTCTTCGGGGTTAATATTAGCATCAGCAAGCATGTACTCATATATTTCAAGGTCTGGTTTTCTTAACCGAATGAGGTGGGAATAGTAGACACCATCAAAATATCGTTCCTTAAAGTCATGTATGTTATGCTCTTTGGCTAGGTATTCATCAATCCAGTTTGCGTGTAAGTCATTTATATTACTCAGCAAAAACACCTTATATCGGCGTTTAAGTGAGAGAAGAAGGTCAAATCGCTCTTTGGGCATTTGGAGAAAAATAGAATTCCACACTTGAATGATTGCCTGTTCTGATGGGTGCGGTGGGGCTGCGCATCGGATTGCCTCGACAAATTCTTCGGAGGTTATATCTCCTGTTTCATATCGTTGAAATACGTTGTCAAGTACCAGTTTTTCTTTTGCTTTGAGGTAACTAGTTCCGAAAAGCTGCTGAAATCCCAACTCAATTCTATCCAAATCAAGGTCAAAAAGCACATTTCCGAAGTCAAAAATTATATTTTTAATCATTTTCTAGAATACTCAGTTGAGAAAACGGTCTTTCCATTCTGGTTGAGGGAGTAGGCATTGCTCTTGTTTGCCAAACCATCGATATCTGTTTTTTGCGACCCAGTCGTAAATGGCATCCCGAACCGGGCGAGGAACGAGTCTAAAGACAAGTGCAATCGTCCAAATTCCGCCTAATTTTGAAGCAACCTTAATAGCAGCGTCAGATTTTATATAGGCTTGACGGCCTGATATTAAGATAACGGATTCGAGCGGCTGATTATCCAGTCCGAATGATTTAAGGAGTGATTGTCCAGCCTCTGACTGGATTGCTGCGAATTTGAATTCCCCTTTTTTGTCTCGCAATAACACCCATTTAACGGATGTATTACAGAGGTTACATACACCATCAAATAGCAAGACAGACATACTTAATTTCCATAAATTCATCTAAACCATATTTGGAACCCTCCCTACCGATACCACTTTCTTTTACACCGCCGAAGGGAGCGACGGTAGTTGCTACCAGCCCAGTGTTTACCCCTACCATACCATATTCTAAGGCTTCCGACACTCTAAAAATTCTGCTAACATCACGCCCGTAGAAATAGGCCGCAAGTCCATACGGCGTATTGTTGGCTAATTGAATAACCTCTTCTTCCGTTTCAAATTTAGTGACGGGTGCTACGGGGCCAAATATTTCCTCGTGCATGACTAGCATATCCGGGCTGACATCGGCCAGCACGGTGGCTTTATAAAAGGTGCCTGTCAAGGTTTCTCCTCCGGTGATAATTTTGGCGCCTTTTGAGTGGGCATCATTTACAAGACGTTGGACTTTATCCAATGCTTTTTGGTTAATTAGCGGGCCGATATTGACATTTGGTTCTAATCCAGGCCCTACTTTTTGTTGTTCGACGGCTGTTTTGAACTTCTCAAGGAAGGCATCATAGACTCCTGCTTGTACAAAAAGGCGATTGGCACACACGCATGTTTGGCCGGCATTTCGGTATTTAGAGATAATTGCCCCAGCAACCGCCTTGTCTATATCGGCGTCATCGAAGACAATAAACGGTGCATTGCCACCTAGTTCCAGGCTGATTTTTTTGACGGTGCCAGCACACTGTTGCATGAGCTGTTTGCCGACGGCAGTACTTCCAGTGAAGGATATTTTTTTAACCAGAGGGTTTGAGGTTAGCTCTTGGCCGATTTCTTTTGCGTTTAGTCCTGTTACAATATTAAGTACGCCCGGAGGGAACCCTGCTCTTTCTGCGAGTTCTGCGAGGGCTAAGGCTGAAAGAGGGGTTTCGTCGGAGGGCTTCAGGACAACCGTACAGCCGGCTGCGAGTGCGGGCGCAACCTTTCGGGTAATCATGGCGTTTGGAAAGTTCCATGGGGTGATTGCGCCGACCACTCCGACTGGTTGTTTCATTACGAGGAGGCGCATTCCCTGTTGGTGAGTAGGAATGATGTCTCCGTAGGCTCTTTTGGCTTCTTCTGCGAACCACTCGACGAATGTGGCGCCATACCGGACCTCTCCACGTGCTTCTGGAAGGGGTTTCCCTTGTTCCATTGTAAGGATCATACCGAGGTCATCTGCGTGTTCTTGGATAAGGTCAAACCAACGTCTTAAAAGATTTGCGCGCTGAGTGGCTGTTTTTGCGGACCAATCAGGGAGTGCATTATTAGCGGCATTGATTGCCTGACGCGTTTCTTGGGCGCTCAAATCGGGTATCTCTGCTAAGATTTCGCCAGTGGCAGGGTTTGTTACAGCAAATCGTAGTTGGCTGGTTGCGTTGCACCATTTTCCATCAATATAGGCTTGGTTGCGAAAGAGTCCGCTATCTTTTAGTTGCATGGTAGAATTATTAACGTGTTTTAGCACTTCTTGCGGATAGCCTCTTGAAGCCTGAGTTCGCCGCTGCACAAATTTAGTGACAATGCTGTAACTAAGGGTTATGAATAAATATTTTTTAAAAGACGGGTCTAATTTGGTGGAATATTGCCTAAAAATAATTTGCTTTGCCTCATAAAAAATGTATAATTTATGAAACGCAAATTACGTATGGGAATGGTTGGCGGCGGCCAAGGTGCTTTTATTGGTGCCGTGCACCGGATGGCTGCTGCGATTGATGGTGAAATAGAGCTGGTTTGTGGTGCTTTTAGTAGTGATCCAGAGCGATCCAAGGCTTCTGCTGCTGAGCTAGGTATTTCATCTGATAGGGCTTATGGAACATTTGAGGAGATGATAAAGCGAGAGCGGCGCCTTCATCCTGATAAGCGTATGCAGTTTGTGAGTATCGTTACTCCGAATCACTTACATTTTGCACCAGCAAAAATGGCATTAGAAAACGGGTTTCATGTTATTTGTGATAAGCCATTGGCGTTTAGTTTAAAGGAGGCATTGGCTTTGGAAAAAATAGTTGAAAAAACGGGACTAGTTTTTGCTTTGACGCACAATTACACGGGTTATCCGATGGTCAAACAAGCTCGGCAGATGGTTTTAAACCGAGAATTTGGGGAGATTAGAAAAGTTGTTGTTGAGTATCCACAGGGTTGGTTGAGCAAGTTCATTGAAAAAGATGGACAAAAGCAGGCTGCTTGGAGGACGGATCCTACCCGATCAGGAATTGCAGGTGCGATG
>CANHDG010000299.1 GCA_947459365.1 Saprospirales bacterium | reverse complement strand
CCTCTGGGGTGGTGAGTTGGCATTGGGTACATTGTGGGTGGAAGAAATATAACAATGTATAGGTAGCCTGTTTGCTGTAGAGAGGAAGGATGGTTCCAGAAGTGTCAGGCAGTTCGATATTAGGAGCGATTCTTCCTGGGAGCGTTGGTCGGTAGGAGTTTGCTTTGAATTGCAAACGGAGCCAAGCTGCTGTATCCAATTCAACAGCGCTAGCATTAGGGAAGTATTGGTCAAAAAGATAAACCAACATGGTTTCATTACCACCGTAGGAAGGTTGGTCGAACCGTTCCATGAATAATTGGAGCAAGGCGTTTCGGAAGGCTGGTTTTCCTACCGTGTTTTTCAAAGAGGTATCCAGGTTTGCTTTTACGGAGTCTAGTTGGCTGGGCTGAAGTTGCATCCAGTCATCGGCTCTCCTTGCCAAGACGGGTGACCGGAGTAAGCGCGAGTCGTTAAAATCAATATTCTCCCAGAGATGTGCTCTAAAGTAGTGCATGTAGGCTGGATTGACCTTACCATCTGGAAAAACAGGAGGAATGGTACTTGGGATGACGGGCGGTAGATCTGCCTTGATGAGGGCTGCGAAAAGGGCATTTGGGAATTGTTGGGGGAGCTGCCTAGAATAGGTATCGAACTCTTCTCTTAGTCGTCTGATTTCTTTTGCTTGTTTGTCTAGGGCAGCGGGGTCGCGGGTTGTTTTTTGTAAGGTTTGAAGACTGGTTTTGAGTAGGTTTACTTTGATTTCATTTGCTTTTTTCTGCCTTTTCCAATCAAAATAAGGTCCATTTTCAATCGACTTCTCTACTTTGAAGCTGTCTTGGAGTGCGCTGTAGTGTGTAGAAAAGGTTAATTGGTATTCTTCATTGATAATAAAATCCAATACTTCAGCAGTGCTTCCTACTTGAAAAAAGTAGAGTCCCGCTGGCAAGTTGATTTTTCCACTGAAACGAGCGGTTGATTGTGGCTGTTGGATGAGCGTGGAGTCAATTACATACGCTTTGCCTTTAAGCCAGTATCCCCAGCGGACCTGAGTGGGTTCAGTAAGCTGCTTCACTTCTAGTTGGTACTCATACGAAAGCGTTTCTTTTGGCTTCGACATTTGAAAAAGGGAATTCAAAAATGCAAAAAAAAGCAACATAGTGGGGTATTTAAATGAAAAAAGAGTTGGTTCAGCTAGACCGATTAGGCATTTAGGTGTCAAACTACCCGCTGTTCAACGGTAGCGTTGGGGGGTGCTGAGCAGCGGGCAGTTTTGGGTTATTAGCTATAAAGTGGGAATTGCTGCATGAAGTCGTGCACTTCCGCTTTGACGGCAGACTGGATGGTAGTATTATTTGGATCGCTTAGTACTTTATCCATCCAATCTACTACTTGGAGGCAATGTTGTTCTTTGAACCCTCGGCTGGTGATAGCTGCGGTACCGATTCGGATTCCGGAGGCTGTCATGGGTGGCTGAGGGTCAAATGGAATCATGTTTTTATTGACTGTGATGTCAGCTAGGCCAAGGGCGGCATCAGCAGCCTTTCCAGTTACGCCCTTAGCTCGCAGGTCGATTAGCATGAGGTGGTTTGAGGTTCCTCCCGATATGATCTGATAGCCCCGATCAGTTAGCGCATTGGCCATTGTTTGGGCATTTTTGATTACTTGTTGTCCATATTGAATAAAAGAAGGATCCAATGCTTCACCAAAGGCTACTGCTTTTGCTGCGATAACATGTTCAAGCGGTCCGCCCTGCATGCCGGGGAATACACCGGAGTCTAGGATGGCTGACATCATGATTGGGCTCCCCTTTTTTGTAGTTCGTCCCCACGGGTTTTCAAAATCATTGCCCATCATAATGATACCTCCGCGAGGGCCTCTCAGGGTTTTATGGGTGGTGCTTGTAACAATATGGCAGTGTGGGATGGGATCATTTAACAGTTTAGCAGCGATCAGTCCAGCAGGGTGCGCAATGTCTGCCAATAAAAGTGCTCCTACCTCGTCAGCGATGGCTCTAAAACGCGCGTAATCCCAGTCTCGGGCGTAGGCGGAGGCTCCGCAGATGATTAGTTTTGGTCGTTCTGCCCTTGCGATGGCATGCACTTTATCCATATCTATGGTGCCGGTACCCTCCTCTACCCCATAGAATACCGGGCGATACACCTTTCCGGAGTAGTTGACAGAAGAACCGTGGGAAAGGTGGCCACCATGGGCTAGGTCAAAGCCAAGGATGGTGTCACCTGGCTGCAGACAGGCTAGGAAGACAGCTGCATTGGCTTGGGCGCCTGAGTGGGGCTGTACATTTGCCCAAGCGGCTCCGAACAATGCTTTTAGCCGGTCAATGGCCAGTTGTTCAATTTGGTCTACCACTTCGCATCCTCCGTAGTAGCGTTTTCCAGGATACCCTTCTGCGTATTTATTGGTGAGACAGCTTCCCATAGCCTGCATGACCTGGGCGCTGGTGAAGTTCTCAGAGGCGATTAGTTCGATACCATTTCGCTGACGAAGCAGTTCTTTTTCTATAAGGGCAAATACTGGATCCATAGTTGCGATTCGTTAAAATTTAGCTGCAAAAGTCGGGATTTGATTGGGAATAAAAGGATTTATTTCCGCAAAAATAATGAAACCAATTAATGGCTGTTTTGGTTATATCTACGCTATATTTGCCCGGTTTTACCCAAAAGATAAAAAAAATTAATTGGGTAGGCATCGATGTCATTTCTGAAATTGAAATAAAATTTTTTTACCAAACTTATGAAAGATTTTTCAGCGGTTGCAAATGCCCATCCGCAATATATTGATTCACTTTTTCAATCCTGGCAGACTGATCCGAATTCGGTAAGTGCAGACTGGGCAGCCTTTTTCAAGGGCTTTGATTATGCGTTAAGTTCTGGGAATGCCCCGTCGGCCTCCTCTGCCTCGGTTGGAAACTGGAGCAAGGAGTTTGGTGTTTTGGGACTGATTCATGGATATCGGGATCGGGGTCACCTCGAATCGACCACTAATCCAATTCGAGCCAGAAAAGATCGTAAGGCTTGCTTACAATTATCTGATTACGGGTTAACGGAGGCGGATTTAGATACTGCTTTTGTGGCCGGTGCAGAGATCAACCTTCCGGGTGCTACCTTACGTCAAATTATTGCTCGGCTGAAAGAGCTTTATGTAGGAAATATTGG
>CANHDG010000298.1 GCA_947459365.1 Saprospirales bacterium | reverse complement strand
TCGTATTGGGCTGTATTTTGCAAGGGATTGAAAGGAAGAGGGGCTTCCCAACCAGTTGGGAGTCGGTTGGTCACCAGCATATCGCTGGGCCATTGCCCTCGTTTCAAGTCTTCGTACCCTTCATCGTCGCGTTTTCCACCGGTCCCCCCCTCTCTGGAGGAGGAAAAATACAAACGATCTGAATGGTTAATGGACGGCAGCGGGGCCAATTCATCTCCTGCAGAGTTCACTAAAGAGCCCATGTTCTCCACCAAGGCGACATTAGAGTGCGGTAATGCCTTCATCCCGCTGATGCACCGAAGCAAGTTGTCCTTTACATGTGCGCGATAAGGGTGGCTGCTGCTGGTTTTGCGCAGAAACTGTTTATACTGCTCAATCGCCGGTTCCCATTCCATTAAGCCATGATGGGTAGCGGCGAGGTAGTACCAATCGAAAGGATCCTTATTTCGGCCACTTCCGGTTACAAAACCGAGGTATTTTTTTGCCAGCTCTGGTTGATGAAGCTGGTAGGCAGCCTGACCTATTTTGGAGAGCACCTCCAGGTCACCCGGTTTTATTTCTTGGTACCTCGACAAGTAATCCAGGGCCTCTGACCATCGTTGATCGGCGAACGCTTGTGCCCCTTGGCTTTTTAGGGTGGAAGGCTTTTGCGCCTGCAGCCATGGGGATGTGAAGGCCAGCAGTAACAGCAGGTAGGCCTGTTTCGTAAAAAAAGAAGTACAGAAGCGCGCTATCATCTGTTTAAATTATTTTACGCCCATCCCGCTGGGCCATTTCTCCCCTGGAGCCACAAAGGCGAGTTTACCATCTGGATGTTCGGCCATCAAGATCATTCCTTGTGATTCGACCCCCATCATGAGACGAGGGGCCAGGTTGGCCAAGAGGAGGACTTGCTGCCCGACCACTTCTTCTGGAGTGAAATGCTCCGCAATTCCAGAGAGCACGGTCCGTTGTTCAAAACCGAGGTCAATTTGGAGTTTCAGGAGTTTTTTTGATTTTTCCATTTTTTCAGCCGTCAGGATCGTACCCGTACGAATATCCATTTTGGCAAAATCGTCGTATTGAATCATCTCTTTCAAGGGTGTGTATTGGATGCCGGAAGGTGCTTCTGCTACCTCCGATTGAGTTTGATTGAGTTTTGCAATTTGTGCATCGATCAGTTCATCTGGTATCCTGGAGAACAGGTGAGCAGCTGCCCCGATGGTGTGACCTATGGGAAGCGGCCATTCGGAATTGGCTAATTGGGCTTCAAGTACCTGCCACTCCGACTGATCCGTGAAAGTTGGGAGGGCAAGCATACTACGAAGGCGGGAGGCGGCCTCTGGCATGAATGGGCGCATCAGCACAGACAAGGCGGTGACTACCTGAAGGCTGAGTCCGAGCACTGCTTTTACCAACTCCGGTGATTCCTTAATGGTTTTCCAAGGTTCATTGAATTGAAGCAAGGCATTACCGGCACTGCTTACCTCCATCAGCAAGCGAAGGGCCTCCTTAAAATTATAACTTTCAATTTGCTTGCCTATTTCAGATACCTTGGCCGACAAGGCTTCTAGTTCAGGACCTGCCAAAGTGGTTTCACCAGGACGGAACCCACTTTGAAAGGAGCAGTCTGCCTCGAAAGCAGGTACTACACCTCCGTAGTATTTTTGAGTGAGCACCAGTACACGGTTTACAAAATTTGCTAGGTTATTCACCAGCTCATTATTGGTTGTTTCCTGATATCCCTTCCAGGTAAATTCACTGTCTGCCTGCTCCGGCATTTTTCGGACCATATTATAACGCAGGGCATCCCCTTGCTCTGCAGGCATTTCTGCCAAGAATTCATGAACCCAAACCGCCCAGTTTTTAGAGGTAGAGAGTTTTCGTCCCTCCAGGTTCAGGAACTGATTCGCAGGAACGTTTACGGGAAGCACGAAGCCTCCGTGTGCCTTCAGGATGGCTGGGAAAATTAAACAATGAAACACAATGTTATCTTTTCCGATAAAATGCACCAAGGCAGTATCTTCTGATTTCCAATAGGGCTCCCACTCTTTTCCATTGTCCAATGCCCACTGTTTAGTTGCCGAAATGTACCCGATGGGGGCATCCAGCCACACATAGAGCACCTTATTTTCACTGCCTGGCAGTTCAGGCGGTACAGGAATGCCCCAGTCGAGGTCACGGGTCATTGCGCGGGGTTGTAGTCCACCGTCCAACCAGGAATTGCATTGCCCGATTACGTGGTTTTTCCACTCAGAGGGAAGGTGTAAAGTCTTACCATCGGGTCCAACCCCTGTATTGATCCAATTGCGCAGCCACTCCTCATGCTCATTAAGTTTTAGGTACCAGTGGCGAGTAGGTTTCTTGACGGGAGTAGACCCACTTAAGGTAGACCTGGGTTCGATGAGCTCATTTGGACTTAGGGAGCTTCCGCACTTTTCGCATTGATCACCATATGCGTCGGGAGCTTGGCATTTGGGGCAAGTACCGACAATATAGCGGTCGGCCAGGAATTGCCCAACGGCTTCATCAAAGTATTGATCACTTTCAATTTCTTCAAACTGCCCGTTTTGGAGCAAGGTCCGAAAGAAATCCTGAGAGGTTTGGTAATGAATAGGTTCGGAAGTGCGGTGATAGATATCGAATTGAATCCCGATTCCCTTGAGCGAGTCCCTTAATACTGCATGGTATTTGTCTACCACTTCTTTGGGGCTGCATCCTTCTTTTTTCGCTTTTACGGTAATAGCTGCACCGTGCTCATCAGAGCCACATACAAATACCACGTCCCGCCCCATGAGTCGGAGGTAACGAACATAAATATCTGCTGGCAGGTAAGCGCCAGCTAAGTGTCCAATATGAAGTGGGCCGTTGGCATACGGCAAAGCGGAGGTAACTAGATATCGTTTTGGAATATTCATGGATTGAAAATTGAGGACAAAGGTACACAAAAGGACTTGAAAAGCGGGAAGTAATCGGGAGCAAGGAGGCAGAAATCCTGGTAAATGGAAGAAAGAGATTGGGTTGGTGGAATAAAAAAACCCTTTCAGCGGGTCTGTGGAAACTGCAAGTGCTATTTCTTTGAACCAGCGGAAAGGGTTTTTCCTGGGAAACTCAACTATTTAGTGTGTGCAGAGCCCTTGAATGGTATGGAACACCTCGTGTAAATCGGTTAACTGCTTGGTAATAACAGCATCTTTTC
>CANHDG010000297.1 GCA_947459365.1 Saprospirales bacterium | reverse complement strand
CGATCAAACCGCTCCCCGGTAATTTTTTCAAGAATGGTTCCTAGAAGAACATAATTCAAGTTGGAATAGTGAAAATAACTTCCTGGAAGGACAGATTGGAATAGTTGATCATCGTAAAACCGGCCCGTTTGGAGCAGGATTTCACGTATCGAGGGCACGGGAAATTCTTGATAGGTGGCTGTTAAAAACGAATCATAGGAGGGGCCATCCAGAAAAGAAGAAGTATGCGAGAGCAACATCCGAGGAGTGATGGGTTGCGCTGGAAAATTCGGATTCCGAACTGGAAAACCCAATACAGTGCTGATGTCACTGTCCAACTGCAACTGATTGCGCTCCACCTGCTGCATAATAGCAACTGCGGTAACCAATTTGGACACGCTGGCCACTCTAAACAGGGTGTGCTCCCCCACCAGACGATTCTCTTCCAAAATAGCTTGACCAAAATAGTGGGAATGCAGGGTACCTGTGTCGCAAAAAACCACCAGGGCACCACCTACCAAATCGTGCTGAGCGGCAATCTCCTCCAATGATTTTTGGAGGGATTGAGCAGCAGTTTGGGAGAGGCACAAAACCTGAAGCAGCAGCATTGCGCCAGAACTAACAATGGGCAGGAAAAAGAAGGAGAAATAAACGCCTGCCAGGCGCAATACTCGATTTTGAACGGCTGGGTTCTTTACCATACGGAGCGGGTTGACACGACTTTTAAAAGGCAAAACAGCCCATGTTAACCTGGTAAAAGTAAGGTATTTCAAAGGGTATGGGGTAGAAAGGTGGAGGGAAACCCATTGCACCCCCACAAAAAAAAGCAGCGGGCAAAAGGAAGCTCCTCACCCGCCGCTTTTTGTCTCTTGCCTATAGGACAAGTAGTAGCTATTTTTTCAAATAAAGAACCAATCCCATCAAACTAACGGTAAATATGCCTAGTACAGAAAGTACCATGGCCATATCCCGAATATCTTTTCCGGCCCATTCGAGAAATAAGAATTTATGAAAAATAGCAAAAGAATATCCCTCATACCGGTCACTTTCATCAATACTGGCCGCCAATCGGCAGGTAGCGGGCTCAATGTAGTCATTGGTTTTTTCAGGCGTATCATAGGAAATTCGGACCACAGGAAGTCGTTTAAACGCAAAGCCATACTCCCTTTTTTCAAAAGCAGGCACCCATTCGGTTTTAAGCACAGGAACCGCCTGTGCGTCTTGGGATGCGCCATTCAACGCACTTTGCTGCCCCCCCAGTTTCTTTAATTCAAAACGATCCCTGAAGAATTGAGAGAGCCAGATAGCGTATTCCATATTCCCATTTTGCCAAATACTGCCGTCGTGCATGTTCACATAAACGATATTGGGGGGCGCTCCTTTTTCCGACTTGTAAAAGAATTGATGAAACAACATGGTGTCCTTTTTTATCATGGACATATTCGTTAGTTTATCCCAATTTATCGCAGAAAGCGCTATCGAGTCTGGAAATTCACTTTGGTCAATGACCGGTTCATAACTCATTCGCGGAAGATAATTGGGCTCCAGTTTTTGAGTTGCATGATAGCCTCCGCTAAAGGCGAAAGTCAGGGTAACCAATGCCACTGAAATCCCAATTTGCCGATGGTACCGCCTCAGTATACCTTTCTTATCGCCTGGATCTGGCTTTTTGAACCAGCGCCACATAAACCCGTATATCATAATTCCACTAAAAGCAGATAACCCAATGATAGTTAGGAAAAGAATCATTATAAAAATTCGAATGGTATTATTGGTGATATCCGAGAGGAAACTCCAGTTATGAAAGTTATCAAATACCCAAAGAAACCACTTTCGGGAGCTTGGATTAAATGTACCTAACCTGGAATACGGTGTCTCCACATAGATATCCATTTCATCCGCTCGATCAAAGCTAACCTTCCAAACAGGAAGAAGGCGGTTAATGTACTTGTACTGCTGCGAAAATTCAGTTTGTAAACTAATTGACTTCACCGGACTCAGGCTGTCTTGAAGAAAATACCTAGCCAAAAAAACAGCATACAAGCGGTCACCGTCTTTTAACTCCTCTCCTGTCCGGGTATTAAAGTACCTCCATCGGTCATCTAGGTTTTTAATCTGGTAATAAGTCTGGCCATCAAACTGAACCACCCGGTATTTCTTCAGCTGCTCCATCCCGTTTTTTCTTAATACCTGCGGAATAGAATATTGAAAATCAGAAGGATTCAACGGTTTAGCAGGAATCCATTCGTGAGCGATCTGGGGTTTAAACCAATGCGACAAAAAGGGGTGCATGAGCCCAGACAGGCACCAAAAAAGCACCGGGATAATGGTCAATAGGCCGAGGGCCCGATGCCATTTATATATATTTTTTTTAATGCTATTTTTCATAGTTAGATCCAGTTAAGGGGTAGAAAACACTGTAGTTACCACCCCTCTGAGCGATTACTTTTTTCCGGTGAAGTTGTATTGAATTCCAAAAACAACTGTCCTAGGCGCTCCTGGATTGTAGGTAGATCGGTCTGTAAGATTATTGCCCCTGGACGCAGAATTGGCGTACAGGGCATTGGTTAAATTCATGACATTGGTATAAATTTCTAAGCTCTTCCACTTGTACCCGGCGCGGAAGTTCAGCAGATGGTAACCCTCCTGTCGTACGGTATTGATTTGGTTTTGGTACCAGCCGGAAACGTATTGCCACTCCAAAGAGGTGCGGAAGTTAGTGAACCAACTTGGGTAGTAGTACCACTCCGAATTCCATGTCCAGCGAGGAGAACTCGGCATTTCAAAACCTGCCAGGTTTTTGTACAAATCGCTTTCTCTGGTACTAATTTCAAAATCTTCAAACCGATGCAAGGCGGTTGTTCCACCAAATCGGAGCCAATACTGGGACGAGGGCTTTGCAGTGATGCCAAATTCTATTCCCCTGTGAAGTGTTCTTCCCGCAGACTGGAGATCAAAAGAGTTGTCGGGTTGTCGGATATTTAACAGTTCATTCCGTCCATCCATTTGATAAAGAGTCAAATCCAGGTAGATTTTATTTTTCCAAAGGGACGCCCATCCTCCTACTTCATAGTTATTAAAGTAGGCGGGATTGAGGTTGGTATAGAACTCTACTGGGTTGGTATTGGGGCGAGGCCGGAAAATAGCCGTTAGAGAAGGTGGAGAAAATCCTTGCGCAAAATTCGCGTACAAGCCTTTGTCCTTCCCTAAATCGTATGTCAGTCCAACTTTAGG
>CANHDG010000296.1 GCA_947459365.1 Saprospirales bacterium | reverse complement strand
CAACTTCCCCCCCTACTCTACCGGTGAAGTAAAACCCATGCGCGGACCTGGCCGACGAGAAGTGGGACACGCCAACCTGGCGGCCCGTTCTATCCGGAAAGTAATGCCGGAAAACTTCCCTTATACCATCCGTATCGTATCCGATATCCTCGAATCCAACGGCTCTTCCTCTATGGCGACCGTTTGTGCGGGCTCTATGGCCCTAATGGATGGCGGTGTTCCTGTGAAATCCCCCGTAGCGGGAATCGCCATGGGCTGTATCGCAGACGATAAAGGTCGAGTGTGTATCCTTTCCGATATCTTGGGCGATGAAGATGCCTTAGGCGATATGGACTTCAAAGTGACCGGTACCGCAAATGGTATCACCGGCACCCAGATGGATATCAAAATTGACGGCATGCCGTATGAGCTGCTGGAAAAGGCCCTGGAACAAGCACGCGCAGGCCGACTTCACATCCTTGGCGAAATGGCAAAGGCAATCGATGCCCCAGCCCCAGATCTGAAGCCGCACGCTCCCCGTACCATCCAGGTGCGCATCGAACGCGACTACATTGGAGCCATCATCGGACCAGGCGGTAAAATCATCCAGGAAATGCAACGCAGCACCGGAACAACCATTACCGTGGAAGAAGATGAAATTGGCGGCATGATTTATGTGTTCGGTCCGGACAAAGCCTCCATCGACGCTGTACAACAACGTATCAACGAAATCGTCTTCGTACCAACACCCGGGGATGTATTCGACGGGGAAGTAGAACGCGTTGAAGACTACGGTATTTTTGTCAAATTCAAAGGCAAGAGCGGTCTGGTACACGTCACTGAAATGAGCTACCAACGCGTACCAAGCGTTTCCGAAATCTATAAAATTGGCGATAAAGTCCGTTTCCAAGTAATGGAAAACGATCCAAAAACAGGTAAGTTGCGCCTATCCATCAAAGCACTGCTGGAAAAACCAGAAGGCTATGTGGAACGCGAACGCACTGAACGCCCCGATCGCCGTCCAGGCGGTGGTGGCGGTGGATTCCGTGGCGGCAGCGGTGGCGGTGATCGCCGCGGCGGCGGCGGTGGCAGACGCTAGTTAATGTAACATAGACAGCGGGAAAAGAGGGGTGTAAAATCCATGCCGCCTGAAAAAAGTTCAACAAGATGCAATTCAAGGTTGAACAACACAGGTAGAAGGATTCAAAAGCCCTCCTTTCCCGCTTCTTTTTTGAACCAACTCTTCTACAAGAAACGCAGCGCTTTTACATTTTATCCATCCAAGCCGCCCGCTCCTTCAACCATTGCTTCAACCAAACCAACTCTTCCTCCCAGGTTTCTCCTACAAAACTATTCGGCCACACTTTTTCTCCCAAAATTGCCCACTTTGAAAAATTGCGGGCCGCCGGACCATCCGCTAATTCACCCGCTAACGCATCTACCAACTGACTGAGTGCAGCGTCGCTGAAGCTGCTAGCCCTTAACGCTTTCCATCGACTGCGGACCTGCGCCTGAAAAGTGGGGTCTTCCCATAACCGATCCCACCAAAAAGGCACCAACAACTGGTGGTTCCCACAGATTTTGTTGAAATCCTTTGCCCAACCTTCTGTCGATGCGCCTTCACAATAATCGACATTCCCGAAACACAAATTAAAATCCCATACAGGACCTGCGTGCAATAAGGTATCCCCAGGCACATCGTTTTTATAAAAATACGAACTGATTCGGTACCCATCCACATTCCGCGATAACTCCGTCAATAAAAAAAAGTCCACAAAAGAAGCCATATCCAAATAACGATGGTAACCACCCTCCGGCCGACTAAAGCCAGGCCCAGCCAAGGTATCTTCCATGGAGCGCATCCACTTTTGAATGGTCTTTGCTTTACTCAAGGAAACATTGGACGCTTTTGGGTAGTGAAATAAAAATCGAATCTGCTGGTTGTTCGTCGCATGATGCGGCAGGTGATTCGATTGCCAAAACTCATTGGGCACCAAGCCATCGCTTTTGTCCAACTTAATCATAAAACTGTTCACTGTGCTATCCTCCTCCGAAGCGGGAATATTTACCCGGTTGACATCTCGTTTTATTTTTTCTGTCCAAACATACACCCCTCGGTACTCTCCGTTTAGTACAACCTCCACAAATTGGGTGTTGGGCGTGTACAGCAATCCATCTAGTCGCTGCGCCAACGAAAAGCCCAGACGATCGCGAATCAAAGTCTTATCAGAGTAGGGTGCCAATAGTAGGTAGTCGTGCTCCGATTTACAGCCCAGCAAGGGCCGGTCATTTTTTCTTCCAGCGCTGTCCCTAATTTCCAAGGCGTATGGCTTTTTGGGCGATAATAATTGAGACGTTTTCCCCCTTAATTCAATGCCTATGGGTAAGCGCAACGAATTGGCCGTATCTCGTACATTGTTCAATTGTCCATCCTTTCGATGGACTATATATAACTTCGCTGGAAATTTGGGCTCATCAAAAATCAACCAATCATCGGTGTCAAGCACGACCAAGGGCAAAGACGACTGCAGCCCTGATTGCCCCATCAGCGAAACCGAGCCCAGCCAACAAGCAAGGCAGCATCCCAAAAAAGAAATCCTGAAAAACATATTTAGGTTTAATTTTAGCAAGATAAGGTCAAGAAAGCCTGCCCGCCACCAGCAACACATTTCTCAACAAACAAAAGACAAGCGGCCATCCCTACAACGATACAGCCCGTCAGATTATTGAATCCAATAAAATTCTCTTGAAAAATGGGAATTTCGGACCCACTAACTCAAAAAAGGGCAAAGGCTGCTGGATTAATCGTATTTTGCAGCAAAATTCCACTATTTATGCGAATAAATAGCCAATTTTTACGCTTTTTTACCAGCTATCATACGCTATGATTACCACTAAAGCCCTCTTTGCCAGCGAAGAACTGGACGATCGAAGCCTCGAATTCCTCAGCCAAGCCCTCGAACAAAACAACCTCCCTGGCTTCGATTACCTCGAATACAAAAAGGCAATTACCGCACTTTTAGCCATCAACCAAGGCGATTTGGCAGCCGCCCACCAAAATGCCTTTGCCACCGCATCGGTAATGGGACTCACCAAAGCCAAACTTCTCGAAACCGCCGCTTATTACCGAAATCTTTTGGAAAGGGAAAAAGCAAAGTTCGACGAAGCACTAGAAACCCAAACCCAACAAAGGGTTCATAGCAAAACTGCCGATATTCACCGACTTCAAGACCAAATT
>CANHDG010000295.1 GCA_947459365.1 Saprospirales bacterium | reverse complement strand
TGGAGGGATTTCGGACCTTGATCCGGATTCGACGTTGGAGCATCATTGCGGTCATGGTAATGGCGTACATCTACTTAAAAACAGCTGGAATTGGGTATGATTTGGTTTCTGTTGGTTTGATTTCATTTACTGCGGTAGCCCAGTTTGCCCCAGCAGCACTTGGGGGCATGTATTGGAAAGGGGCGACCCGGGAGGGCGCTATTGCAGGATTGGTGGTGGGCTTCCTGATTTGGGCCTACTGCTTACCCTTCAGTTCACTTGCGCAAGCAGGGTATTTTCCAGACAGCCTTCTAATAAACGGGCCTTTTGGATTGGAATGGCTTCGACCCTCGGCGCTTTTTGGCCTTAAGGACCTGGATCCAATCAGCCATGCAGCATGGTGGAGCTTGTTTTGGAACCTGTTCTTATTTGTTGGGGTTTCCCTTTATACTCGACCCTCTGCGCTGAGCTTAGCGCAAGCCGACTTATTCGTTAATATCCACCGATACGACAAGGGGCAAGAACAGGATGTGCGGAGAAGAGCTGCCCCAATGAGCGAGTTATTTGCAGTCACCCATCGATTTTTGGGAGAAAAAAGGGTTCAGCAGCTCGTTCAACAATACGAGCTCATTCATCAGGTCAGCTTAAAAAACGCCCAAACAGCTGAACCAGAGCTGATTAATTTTCTTGAAACCCACTTATCGGGGGCAATTGGGGCCGCCTCGGCTCGTTTAATGATTGATTCTGTCTCTAAAGAAGCCATTATTACCCTCGAAGAAGTGATGCAAGTCTTGGAACAAACCCAGGAAGTCATGCGGTATTCCAAAGCCTTGGAAACCAAAAGCCAGGAATTGGAAGCTACCACCCTGCAGCTCACCCAGGTCAATGAACAGTTAAAAGCGCTCGACCGCCTCAAAGCTGATTTTATCACCACGGTTACCCATGAGTTAAGAACCCCTGTGACCAGCATCAAAGCCCTTTCCAAAATCTTACTCGATTACAGTGCCGAGCTACCTAAAGAAAAGATTGATACCTACCTAGGCATTCTTGTTACAGAAAGCGAACGGATCAGCCGCCTTATTACTCAGGTCTTAGACATCGAGAAAATTCAAGTCGAAGCCCAGCAGGCTCCGATCCTGGATTACATCCATTTGGAAGCCCTTGTTCAAACTGCCCTTACTGGCATGGAACAGCTTTTTTTGGAAAAAAAGATCCAACTAAGCTATGAAAAACAGGGCTTGAATTGGCAGGTACGAGGAAATCCCGATCGCCTGACCCAAGTAGTCATCAACCTCCTGTCCAATGCTTATAAGTTTTGCTCTCCCCTCCAGGGCCGAATTTCCGTGCAATTATCAGAAGAGGAACTTTACATACAACTCCGGGTAATGGATAACGGAAAAGGCATCCCGCCAGAAGCCCAGGAATTGATCTTTGGGCAATTTATCCAGTTAAACCAGGGAACCCAAGACAAGCCACAAGGTACCGGACTCGGTCTGTACATCACCCGTCAAATTGTGCAACAGCATGGAGGCCGCATTTTTGTTGAAAGTGTACCGGGGGAAGGAGCTTGCTTTGTTCTACAAATACCCAAATTTTAAAAAATGGGACGCTAAGCTGCCGCATTTCCAAAAACAAGTGCATAACTTAGAGCCATTATTTATATCAAAACGAAATAAGGTGAATAATCTAGCAGAGCAACCAAAAATTTTGGTCGTGGATGACGAACCGAATATTGTACTCGCCGTAGAATTCCTACTACAACGGGAAGGCTGGAATGTCCAAAAAGCCTACAATGGGGTGGAAGCCCTTGAACAACTCACCTCGTTTCACCCAGACGTCATCTTGCTGGATGTGATGATGCCCGGAATGGACGGTTTTGAACTGGCCAGCCAGATCCGGCAACGCCCTCGGTTAGAAGAAGTGAAAATCATTTTTCTGACCGCCAAAGGCACCCAACGAGACAAGGAAACTGGCTATGCGAAAGGGGCCGAATATTATATGGTGAAGCCCTTTGACAACGATGTATTGGTTCAGACCATACAAGAAATACTGGCATATGGATAGTTCCAGAAAAACCGTTCATTGCCTTTTCTCCTTTTTTCCAAAAAACTTTAAGTATATAGATATTTATATACATTAATTTTGTATCTTCGCACCGGCACATTTCTTCAACTAATTTTTCAAAACGGTGCGATCATGAAACAATACGACGAATTATATTCGGAAAGCCAATCGGACCCAGCCGGCTTTTGGAAAGAACGCGCCCAAGCACTTCCTTGGTTTGATTTCCCACCTACCATCCTTTCTAAAGATGCCAATGGACTGTACCGCTGGTTTCAAGGGGGAAAGCTTAACACGGCTTACCTTGCCCTTGATTACCAAGAGGAGCAAGGCCGAGGCGAGCAAACAGCACTTATTTGGGATTCTCCCGTTACACAATCGTTTCGACAATATACCTATCGGCAACTCCGCGACGAAGTAGCCCTTTTTGCAGGCGGTTTGAAAGGGCTGGGAGTTGAAAAGGGAGACCGTGTCATTATTTATATGCCCATGGTCCCGGAGGTGGTCATCGCCATGCTTGCCTGC
Source organism: Saprospirales bacterium (assembly GCA_947459365.1). Lineage (GTDB taxonomy): Bacteria > Bacteroidota > Bacteroidia > Chitinophagales > Saprospiraceae > M3007. The sequence goes on along the minus strand of CANHDG010000295.1, from coordinate 654 downwards.
GCCCGCTTGGGGGCGGTACACTCCGTTGTATTTGGTGGATTTGCTCCTCATGAGCTTGCCCTTCGTATTGATGATGCACAACCAAAAGTCCTTTTAACTGCCAGCGCGGGAGTTGAGTTCGATCGCATCATTCCCTACCGCCCGATTATCGAACAAGCCCTTTCAGAAGCCCAACACATGGTACAACACACTGTTATGTTACAGCGTTGGTGCAAATGGGAACCGCTTGAAGGCTCGGTTTTTATAGATTGGGATTCCATCACTCACGGAGCGCAACCCGCCCCCTGCGTGCCTGTAGATGCCACCGACCCTCTATATATTTTGTACACCAGCGGCACCACCGGAAAGCCAAAAGGAATCGTTCGAGATAACGGAGGGCATGCCGTGGCATTGCGGTACTCCATGGAGTATGTGTACAATATCCAGCCCGGAGAGGTTTTCTGGGCCGCCAGCGATGTAGGTTGGGTAGTAGGGCACTCCTACATCGTCTATGCTCCACTCATCACCGGCGCCACCACCATCCTGTACGAGGGAAAACCCATCCGAACACCCGATGCAGGTGCATTCTGGAGGGTCATTGAACAATACAAGGTAAAAGCCTTTTTTACCGCTCCAACCGCCTTCCGCGCTATCCGCAAAGAGGATCCTGAGGGA
>CANHDG010000294.1 GCA_947459365.1 Saprospirales bacterium | reverse complement strand
GCTTAGCTCCGTACCAATTTGCTTGGAGCACAGGAGATTCCACGGCGACGGTATCCAACGTGCCACCCGGTGTTTACTCCTTGACGGTAACAGATGCCAATTCCTGTAGTACTGTAGTCCCCACCATCTTCATACAAGCTACTGGAAATATAAAACTTGGTGATTTTGTTTGGTATGATGTGGACCAGAACGGCATTCAATCTGGTGTAGAGCTAGGGCTTGGAGTTGCAGGTGTAGTGGTGAGTTTAACGACAGAAGGTGCTGATGGCAGCTTTGGAACTTCCGATGATGTAGTGGTGGCCACCACGATAACGGGGCCAACGGGGCATTACCTGTTTGACTGTGTGGAGCCTGGTACCTATGTAATCGTCTTTAGTAATTTGCCAACGGGTTACCAGTTTACATTTAAAGATGTTGGTCAAAACGAGTGCTTGGATAGCGATGTAGATCTGATGGGAGCCACTGATCCCTTCACCGTTGTGGCGGGGCAGTCTAACAATATATGTATTGATGCAGGGATACACATGGAATGTGAGCCCCTGCTTTTCCCAGGTACCATTTGTTGTAACCAAACCATTTGTTTTGGAGAGACCCCCAGCAGAATTCAGGAAGTGGCTCCACCAGTAGGAGGGGAAGGCGCTTTGGAGTATCTTTGGATGGAGTTTAAAAAGCAGTCTCAGGGACCAGCCACTTGGGTGGAAATCCCAGGGGCAACGGAGCGGGACTTACAGACAGGTCCTTTGAGGGAAACGTCTTATTTTATGCGCAGGTGTCGTCGAGCTGGCTGCGAACGGTACATTGAATCGAATATCATTACTGTGGCGGTACTACCCATTGGTTCCTCCACGTGTAACAGTTTTGCTCAAGACTTGTCTTTAAAAGCCCTTGGCCCTTCATCGGTGGAGGTTAGTTGGGAGACTGGTTTGGAGGCAGAGGCCTTTACTTATACTGTTCAGCATTCTAAAGATGGCTCGAATTGGATGGATTTGGCTGAGATGAACGCCTATTACAATGGTAATGAGGTTAATCGCTACCAATATTTGGATCGGATGCCCTCTCCTGGGATCAATTTTTACCGGATACAGCGTATCGCCCCGGATGGTGCGCAGGCTACCTCAGTAGATCGGTATATAGAGCTTCGGATGGGGGATGAAGAATTGGTTTCTGTTTATCCCAATCCAGCGCGTTCGGTATTGTATGTGAAGAATTTGATTAAGTCAGAGCAAGAAGGGGTGATAACAATCACGTCTTCTACCGGAGCTCTGGTTACCTCCTTGGTGATTCCTGCTATTGCGACGCAAGTACAGGAAATTGACTTGAGAGGCCTACCTGCTGGCCTGTATTATGTTCATGTTCGATTAGGAAATGGGACCAGTACGGTCACCAAAATAAGTAAACTTTAATTAGATATCCGTTGGAAGGGTGCGTTGGAGCGCTGTTGCTCCTACTCACCCTTTTTTTCTAATTCAACCTATGGAGGTCCCCCTTTGGAAGCGCTGGCTTTCCTATATTACTCCACTTACGCTGGAAGTTACTTCCTCCCCGTTAAATCCTGAACTGACCGTGGTATTGGATCGCGGTAGGCTTCAACTATTGAGTGGCGATGCCATTTATTCTTGGGATGATTTATACTATAACTTTGCCAAAGCCTTCGAGGTCTTGGAACCCGCCCGTCGGGGATATCAAGAAGTGTTACTTTTAGGTTTAGGCTTGGGGAGCGTTCCTTACCTATTAGAAAAGAAGCACCAGCTGGTGTATTACTACACGGCAGTGGAATGGGATGAAGTGATTGCGGATTTAGCGGATCGGTATACCTTTTCCAGGTTAAAAAGCCCCGTTGAAATGGTGGTGGCGGATGCGGCGGTATTTGTGGAAGTATGTTCCGAGCGGTATGACATGGTCGTAATTGATTTATTTCAGGACAGTGAAACCCCGGAGGAGTTTGAAACGGTAGCGTTTTTAGAAGCCTGTGTTGCTTTGCTTCGGCCGGGAGGCTTGTTGTTATTAAACCGGCTTTCTAGAACTAATCGGGACTTAGTGTTGGCAGAACGTTACTTGGAGGGAACGTTTAAACAAGTGCTTCCGGGTGCAGACAAGATTGATACGGAAGGCAACTGGATTTTATATTGGGAGCGTCCGCACTAACTTTTGGAAAGTGAAAAGCTTTAACCTGGGTATTCAATGGATGTATTATCATTATTTGTTTGAAAATAGAAAAAATGGCAAAGTGGATTAGTTACCTATTAACCCGATTGGTGGTTGGATTATTTAGATGGGTGCCTTTTCGGTTGCTGTACCCATTGTCGGACGGTCTGTCGTATGTGTTAATGAACGTGGTTGGGTACCGGAAAGCAGTTGTTTTGAGCAATTTAAAGCGTTGTTTTCCCGAAAAAACAGATCGCGAGCTATTGGAAATTGCTCGAGAATCGTACCGCAACTTGACCGACTTGATCTTAGAGTCCTTAAAAGCAGGAACCATGCCCTTATCGGAATTACATCGGCGGTTTCGGTATGTCAATTATGAGCTGGTGAATGAGGTATTGGACCAACGCCGCTCGGTGGTGTTGGCTGGTGGGCACTACAACAATTGGGAGTGGGGGGTAGTGACGATTGCTGCTGGTTTTCACGGAAATACTATTGGAGTGTACAAGCCTTTGAGCAATCCGCTTACTGACAGGTGGTTTTATCAGAACAGATCGAGGGACGGGCGCATAATTCTCAAAAGCATGCGGGATACATTTCGTGCGGTAGAAGAGTTCAAGGGGCAGCCCTCCGTCTTTATCCTGGTAGCTGATCAAGTACCCTCCAATCGGAAAACCGCCATTCCGGCCTGGTTTTTCAAGCAGCGAACAGCTTGTCTGCCGGGTACGGAGGCAATCGCCAGGGCTAATAATTACCCCGTTTTTATGTATGAGATTCAGCGGATTAAGCGTGGTTATTACGAATTAACCTTTTCGGAAATTTGCCGAGAACCGGCTACATTGGAAGCGGGGGCACTAACGCAAGCGCTGATGAGTGCCATTGAGGCAACTATTCGTCAAAAGCCGGCCAACTGGCTTTGGAGCCATAAGCGTTGGAAGTGGCAGCCGGAGATGGAGGGAACTCCGCAGGGGTAAGAGTTGTTTGAGTAGAGTAGCTCTATTTTACTAATAACTTGGAGGGTTCAGTTGGTTTTGGGGAAATTGCGGTAAAGGGATCTTCTAGGTTGGTTTAGCGGATAGTTTAGCCGAAAAAAAATCGCCG
>CANHDG010000293.1 GCA_947459365.1 Saprospirales bacterium | reverse complement strand
TGGATTGGGATCATGAGCATCCTGGGATGTTATTCTTTTAAAGGAATCTCCATTGATCCCAATATCAAAACCTTTACCGTCCGAACCTTTGAAACAACCGCAGGAAATGCCCCGCCTACCTTGGCAATTAACTTTACAGAACAACTGAAAGACAAAGTCCGGACGGAGACTCCTTTGTCGCTGAACAACGAAGCACCCGATTGTGAATTTTCAGGTACCGTCACAGGCTTTCAGGTAGTGCCGCTAGCCCCTAAACCCGGGGAATTAGTAGCCCGTAACCAGCTTAAAATCACGGTTAAAGTGTACTACCTGATTAATAAAGAAGGACTGACCACTGACTTTCCGGTGGATGGAAAAGAATTTAGCTTTTTCTCCGAATTCCCTAGCGAGGCCGACCTGGCGTCTATCCAGGACGAGTTGATCAATGAAATCAACAAACAACTCCTGGAGGATATTTTCAACGCTGCCTTCAACAACTGGTAGGGTTTACCACTCTGGGCAATTGCACTTGGGGCGAAACAGTTTGCAGCCCTCCAAGACGAACATCCCGACGGTAAATAAAAACAAAAATAGACGAAACCAACGAGTGCTAATTTTCATAATCAACCTTTTTTACTAAAAATACAGTTTGGAACGTTGTTATTGTACTAAAATGGCTTTTTAACACTGAAAAGCAGAGGACTCAACGGATTAAAGTTTTAGCCTCCTCCATCGGTAGGAGCGAAGGTACCAAATCATCCAAGACAACATCATCATCCAATATAAAATTTCTCCTACCCAGACCCAAAATACCCCCAGCTGTGTGAAATTCGTCACGTAGTAAATATAGCTGAGATATAAAATCACCGACGAGGTTTGTATTTTTAAACCAAACCAGGTAGCACCTGCTCCTGCCAAACCATTGAAAGAAACTGTACCAAAGGTTGACAAGGACAAAAGACCAAGAAGCAACAAAAAGACAGGCCTGGCTTCCTGCATCAGGTTAGAATCCTGAGCGCCCAGAAGGGGATACAAGAAAATATCCGGACGGAACAAGACTGGAATAGCAAGAGCAATTGTGACAGCCCAGCAGAGAAAACCAGCCCTCCAGGTCGCCGTCAACACATCTCGATACCGTTTTTGGCCAATTAGGTTGCTGATCAGTGTATTGGCTCCAGAGGCAAAGCCCCACAACGGAATGGATAACATTAAGTACACGGTCCGGGCTAGGTTGGAGATGGCTAAGGCGCGCTCTCCTAAATTCTCTACCATTCCAAAGAAAAATATCCAGCTACCCTGCCCTACCGCCGCCTGAGCAACCACCGACATGGATAGTTTTAACTGCTGCTGTGCGAGCGCCCAGTCCCAATGCAGATCAGAGAACAGCTGCAAAGACCGATTTTTTTTATCAAGCAAAACATAGCCTGCAAAGACCACAAAAGCAATTCCCTCGGCGATGCTGCTGGCCAAACCAGAGCCCCCAATACCCATTTCAGGAAGCCCAAAACGACCAAAAATCAAAGCATAATTGAGACCAAGATTGATAATCGCTAAAATGACCGTATCTACCAATATGATCCAAGGACGGGCAATTCCGGAATATAAGGCAATCAGGGCTACGCCTGCATAACTGAAAAAGATACCGAAAGACCGGTAATGGATATACTCTAGGCATTTTTGATACACTGCCGGACTCCTATCCAAAAACTGGGCGAAAATCCAGGCGGAACCGTGCCGCATAATCCCCCACATTACCACCGCTAACAGCAACTCAAATAACAACATGGTCTGAAAAATAGGACCGACTAATTCAGGTCGCCGCTCCCCCATCCGCCGTGCAATCAAAATCTGACCACCCCGCGATAAGCTGTAGCCAATCGCCGCGATGGTAATGTAAAAAACGCCTACAAAACCAATGGCGGCAAACTCCACCTCTCCACGGTGGTACAGCAACACCGCATCGCTCAAGGCAATGACATTCTGCGCGGCTGAACCCAACATGATGGGCGCTGAAATTCGCCAGATTTCTTTATAGGTGATTTTTAGCTGCAAATCAAAGCGTAGTTAATAGACCTTCCAAGGTTTCCAAAGATAAGGAACCAAGGTGAAATGTTGTTTTACCGTTATTTCAGTATTAAAAAATAACAACCCCCCAAAGGGACAATCAATAGAAAGCCGAACAGCAGAATGCGCTTTTAACTGCTCCCATGCCTGCTCCATACCGGGCGACCAGTGAATATCATCCAACAGCAGCACCGAATACGACCTTAGTTTTGGCAGACAAGCTTCAAAATACGAAACAACTGCAGGACCCCGATGGTTGCCATCCAGGTAAGCAAAATCAAGCTGTGGAAAGACCTCCAAAGCCCTCTCTAAAGTAGATTCAAATGGACCAACAAGTAGCTCAACCGGACCCAACTCTAGTATTTCAAGGTGTTTTTGCGTGATGGCAGCGAGTCTTGGACAACCCTCCAGGCTTGCCATATGCGCTTTCTTTCCAGCAGCAGCAGAAAGATACGCGGTACTGATCCCAACGGAGGCCCCCATTTCAAGCAGGTGAACAGGTTGGCACCACTGAACCAATCGAAACAAAAAAGCACCTTTTCGGGCTGAGCTGGCAGACCGACGAGTCTCCCGTGCAATGGAGGAAGAACGTAGCCGATCACCTCCTCTTCCTCCCGGCCCAGGACCAAAATCGGTAATCTGAATAGGTAGCTGGCTGGACTTCATTTGGGCCCGCAAAGCTTCTATTTTGGAAAAAGAATAATAGTCGCGCTTATCTTCAAGCACCTCCTGTAAAAACGAGAAGACAAAGGGGGAATGTACTTGGTAGCTGGTTACTGCCCGCCAATAAAAACGCCCCCACGATCCAATAGAAAAGAACAGCTGCCGTAAATAGTGCATTCAAACCAGTTTTAGAAGCATAAACGCCTCCGATAGAAGATCAGGCCAACAGAGGAGTGTAAGGTTAGTTAATAGGGCTTAGGATTGAAAGGCAATCCTTATTCCCACAAAATGTTCTTGCCTTTCCGCAAGTACCGCTTGAAGTTTACCCAAAAGGCAACAATCAAGTAAAAAATCAAAGGAGAGCCCATCCCGATAAAAGAAGTATAAATAAAATACTTCCGAACTTCTGAAGGTGGAATTTCCATGCGCTCACCTAGGTGCTGACATACCCCAAAGGCATGCCGCTCTACCATGTCTTTAATCCAGTTGTGAAGCATATCTAAAGGAGTGATAGTTGATTTACAGAATGCAAAAATAGTTTT
>CANHDG010000292.1 GCA_947459365.1 Saprospirales bacterium | reverse complement strand
CCGTCTTATTGAGCAGGCCATTGCCTTGCCCTACAAATTTATCGTAGTGCAAGGAAGACCGAAACAGTCGCACCACCACTACGAGGCCGATAATGTGGAGGTGGTTTCGTATTTGACCTCTGAGGCCCTGAATCAAGTGTTACTGGGAAGTTCGGTCGTGGTATGCCGGTCTGGTTATAGCAGTTTGATGGACTTGGTTGTGTTGGGGAAAAAAGCCATTTTAATTCCGACGCCTGGACAAACAGAACAAGAATACTTAGCGCATTACCTAGCACAACAAGGTCTTTTCGTCGTGCAGTCACAAGATCAGATTGTCTTGGAAAAAGCGTTGGAAGCGGTACATCAGACAACGGGCTTTCGATCAGGCTCTTTTTCAGAAAAACAGTACCTGAAAGCGATTGATTCCTTGTGAAAACGAACCATTTTCGTTGTTTTTTGTTTAAAATGAAAACAAACACGTACTAATATGTTCCACCTGAAGGTAGGCGATGCAGCGCCGGTATTTTCTGCACTGAATGAGAAAAATGAAACCGTTTCTTTGACTGATTTTAAGGGTAAGAAACTGGTTTTGTATTTTTACCCCAAAGACGATACGCCTGGTTGCACGGCAGAAGCTTGTAGTTTGCGCGATAGCTATGAAGTTTTCTTAAACAAGGGCTATGCGGTTCTGGGAGTGAGCCCGGATTCCGCTAAAAAGCACATTAAATTTCAAGATAAATACAGTCTGCCGTTCAGTTTATTGGCAGATGAGGACCATGCCGTTGCGGAAGCTTATGGGGTATGGGGGGAGAAAAAATTCATGGGCCGGACGTACCAAGGCATCCACCGTGCTACCTTTATTATCGATGAGCAAGGCCTTATTGAGCGGATTATTGATAAAGTGGATACAGCCAACCACGCGGAGCAGGTGCTCTCTTAACCAGAAAGATCCTCGATTCGGCCTGCAGCCCTCCCTGTGCTGCAGGCCGATAGACCGGTTTCTGAAAATACAATCGATTCCGTGGCTGCGGCAATTCTTCCGTACTTTTGTCAATATGCACGCAGCGGTTTTATTTTTCCTTCTAATAGTGAGCAGTGTATCGGCACAGGACAGTCTTCGGGCTGGTCTTCCAGCCATCCGTGTGTCGGCTGTTGACCAGGATTTGTTTTTGGAGCTGGCGGGAGGAAAGGCCAAGCCTTTAGGAAACGACAGTACCTATTGGGTAGAGGACAGGCAGTCCGTGTTGTCGAAAGGGCATGATAGGGGCTATTTAGGAGCTTCTTTTGATCCACTCAGCGATTCTTTGGTTCGTTTTTTTGCGGGTCCTCGGTTGTACTGGGTGGAGCTGCGTCCGGCCAGTCCTGCTGTGGCACGTTGGGTATCAGCTGTACGGGGGGAGGAAGACGTTCGTCCGGGGAAAGTCGTTTCGGTAGCCCGGCTAAGGGCATTTCAGCAATCCTTGTTACAAGTAGCGGAAGACAATGGATATCCCTTTGCGCGAATATGGCTTGATAGCCTAGAGTTGCAGCCGAATGGGGCCGTGCGGGCACGGCTTCAATTGGTGGAAGGACCTTATTATACGTATCAGTCCTTAAAAATCAACGGGGATGTGCGGGTGCCGAGGCGTGTTTTGGAGCGGCACTTGTCTATTCGGCCAGGTGCACCTTACAGTCATCGGCAGCTGATGGCGCTTCAGCGCCAGTTGGCTCTTTTGCCGTATGTAGAGGCTTTTGCTGCGCCCACCGTTACTTTTTTGGAAAATCAGGCGATGGTTAATGTTTGGTTGAAGAAAAAGCCGGCGGGTCGCTTTGATTTTTTGTTGGGATTATTGCCACAAACGGGCGACTTGGCGGGTCGGACCTTATTGACGGGTTCTTTGAATGGATTATTTTGGAATGCCTTTGGTTGGGGGGAACGTCTTTCCTTTGAAATTGACCGATTGCGTCCGGAAACCCAGAAAATGGAGATCCAGGTGGGCGTTCCCTTGGTGGGGGGCAGTCCATTCGGGGCAGAGGGGTATTTCCAGTTGTTTCGGCGCGATAGTAGTTGGGTAGATGCCCAAGGGAAGGTAGGGGTACAGGTCCAGCGCAGTGCTAACAGCCGCTTGGTTTTTTTTGTGGAAAACAGGAGCTCTTTTTTGCAAAAAATTGACACGAATGCCTTGAAGTTGGCCCAACAATTGCCGGACAACCTGGATTATCGACAGCAGGGTTTGGGCTTTGAAGCCAGTTGGAGCCGGTTAGATCTCCCGTTGAATCCTCGAAAAGGGTGGTCTGTACAGGCGCTTTTTTTTGCAGGACAGCATCAGGTTCGTCGGAATCCACAGATAGAGTCATTGCCTTTAGGGGAGGGGACTGGGCAGCGTTTTGCGGCCTTATACGATGGATTGACCGACCGGCAGAGCCGATTCCGGTTAGAGGGGCGTTCGGAGTGGTTTATTCCGATGGGTAAGGTAGCAACGGTGTTGGTACGGGCCCAGGGTGCTGCTTTGTTGGCAGACAATGTTACCCGAAATGAGCAATATCGATTGGGGGGGAACCGGCGGTTGCGCGGTTTTGATGAAGAGTTTTTATTGGCTACCCGATGGGCGATGACGACTGTGGAGGCCCGGCTCCTTCTGGGAGGCGCCTCTTATTTGGCGGCTTTCTGGGATGCTGCTTATTTGGAGAATAAAACCCGACAAACGCAGCTGTATCAGTGCCCAATGGGATTGGGACTGGGATTGAACTTTGAGACAGCCGGTGGTGTTTTTGGCATTAGTGCAGCGGTGGGGCGGTTGGACAACGCTGGGTTTGACTTTAGGGCGACCAAAATTCACCTTGGTTACGTGGGCCTCCCACAATAGTTTTTTCAAAATAAAAAAGGACATCATGTTTACGATAGCAGATTTGATTGGAAACACCCCCCTAGTGGCCATTCGCCGCATTGTTCAAAAGCCGGGGGTGCAGGTTTTTGCGAAATTAGAAGGACAGAACCCGGGCGGAAGTGTAAAAGACCGGGCTGCCTACAGTATGATACGAAGGGCAGTAGAGCGGGGTGACTTAAAACCGGGAATGGCATTGGTGGAGGCTACCAGTGGCAATACAGGCATCGCTTTGGCGATGATTGCCCGAGAGTTTGGGATTGGCTTAACACTGATTATGCCCGATAACTCTACTGCAGAGCGCGTGCAGACCATGGAGGCGTATGGAGCCAAGGTGCTTTTAACGCCTGCGGCCCGCACGATCGAGTACTCCAGAACATTAGCGATGGAAATGGTGGAAGCAGGAGGGTATTGGATGCTGGACCAGTTT
>CANHDG010000291.1 GCA_947459365.1 Saprospirales bacterium | reverse complement strand
TGGCTGAAGTTGCCGGAGTCGGTGTATTCTGTGTTGGTCGATACCGCTCAGTTGCCGGTGGATTGGGTAGTGCTTATTGGGCAGGACAGTGTATCGATCATTGGTTGCGATCAGTCTTTTGAAGTGAATCTGTTAGTAGATTATGTCTGTCCGAATCTACAGACCACGGTTGAATTAAGTGCTTGCGAGGGCAGTAGTGCTGATTACCTGGGCACCGCGATTCCTGCGGGGAGCACCCAGCAGTTCTCCTATTTAACGCAGTTGGGTTGTGACTCGGTGGTGCAAGTACAAGTGTTGGTCCTACCGAATACTTCCGCTACCTTATCCAGCTTTGTTTGTCCCGGGGATACACTCATTTATCAGGGAGTTGCATTTACAGGGGTAGCAACTCAGACCTTCCAATTAACCACCCAGCAGGGTTGTGATTCCACCGTTTTGCTACAGGTAGGGGTCTATCCGACTTATTCTGATACCCTTGAGGTGGCGGTCTGCAATGGAGCGCAGTTTGTTTTCCAAAATACGGCCTTATCACCCGGCCAAAGCCAGCAGTTTACACTTCAAAGTATTCACGGTTGTGATTCAACCATTACGGTCATAGTCGGTACCCTGCCGGCGAGTTTGGAGACGTTGAATGTTAGCACCTGCCCTGGGGAGCCTTACTTGTATGAAGGGGTATCGCTTCAGGCAGGTCAGTCACAGACATTTCAGTACACCAACGCCGCCGGTTGTGACTCGCTGGTGTTGGTTCAGGTTGCGGCTCTTCCAAGTTCATCGGATAGTCTGGAGGTATCGGTTTGTCCTGGCAGTACGTACACCTATCAAAGTGTTGCATTGTCAGTTGGGCAATCGCAGTTGTTCTCCTTCACCAATACGGCGGGTTGTGATTCTACTGTCATGGTGCAAGTAGCGGCTTATCCCAGTTATGCACAAACCCAGGAAGTATTTATTTGTCCGGGTGAAACCTATACTTATCAAGGGCAATCGTTGGCCGTTGGGCAGACACAAGCCTTCACATTCAACACTGTGAACGGTTGTGATTCTACCTTGACGGTGCAGGTGATGGCTTCTCCGAGCAGCAGCGATACCTTGGAGGTGAGTGTATGTAAGGACGACGCTTATTCCTACGGAAATCAGTTGATCAATGCAGGCACTTCCCAGTTATTCGAATATTCCAATGTTTGGGGTTGTGACTCTTCTGTTTTGGTGCAGGTGATGGCTTATCCAGAATTAGAGTACCAGTACAACAGTAAGCCAACTTGTCCGAACATCCAGACAGGTGGGATTGAGGTTTCAGTCATTGGGGGGCCGGTTTCAGGCTTGAGTTATTCCTTGAATGGTTCGGTATTCGATACACTTGCCCGTTTTAGGTTGTTGGAAGAGGGTGACTACACGGTTTCGGTAAAAGACTTCAACGGATGTATCCAGGAGGAGGAGGTAACCATCACTACTTATCCACCCTTGGAAATTGTACTGCCCGAAGAGTTGGTGATCCCATGCGACAGCAATCAAATTGAGATCAGGCCGGGTATTGTGGGAGATACGACCGACTTGGAGTTTATCTGGTCGAATGGAAGTCGGAGTCCCTCTTATTTTGCGTCGGATATTGGCCCTGTGACTGTTCGGGCGAAGAATGCATGCCGGGAATCAGCCTATAAGACTACTCAAATTCAATGGGTAGATGAGCTTCGTGCCCCGGTTCCATTATACGTTCCGAATATTTTTAGTCCTGCAGGTCAGAGTCCAGAGAACAGCGTATTTAGGACCTTTTTTGGGACTAATTTTGCGGTTGAGTCCTACCGATTAGAGGTATATGACCGATTTGGCAGTTTGGTCTTTGTTACGGAAGACGTGGAAGGCAGTTGGGGTGGTGAATTTAACAACCGGCCGTTAGGAGACGGGGTGTATGTTTGGAAGTTGGAGGCGACTGTCCGGATTTGTGGAAAAGTAAGAAAAGTAGAGCGGAGTGGGGATGTGATGATTGCTCGGTAGAGGTTATGTGGGGTTGGGGTAGCTTCGATCTATTGATTGGCTACCCCCTTTTTGTTCAATAATTATACATTCAAACAATATTATTTATGACAGGGAAAAAGAATATTGGTTTTGGCTTTTTGTTTTTAGGCTTCTTTCTTGTGCACAGCTTTTTTGTAACCTATCTATTTACCGAGACTCAATCGACCGATGGGAAATTTTTCAATAAACTGGCACCTGCTCTTTTGGGAGATCTATTTGGATTGCTTTTCAGTGTGATAAATATACTTATTGGGAGTATTCTATCAAAAACAGGAGCTAATCAAACTGGTAGGAAGGTTGTGTCTTGGCTGGCCATTGTAGGATTGTTCTCACCTTTAAACGCGATAGTCCATTTTCATTTTGGAGTTCCCGGTCTTTTAATCATTATTGGTGCTATTTCGCTATTATTCTCCATTTTTTGGTTAGCTTTTAGATCATTCTTCAGCGATGATGTGCAGGGTGAATAAGTTGAAATTCAGAAGTTGGTAGGGATCGGAGATGTAAATTTAGAAGATTGAAATTGGAGGGCTACGAGCACTTGAGGGCTTATTTATGACGAGGAATGGCTGCCACTTTTCTCTGAATACCCAGGTTCAGGTTAAGTTTAAGCAGTCTGGCGAAAAAAGAAGAGGTAGGAGTTGTCAATCAAGCAACACCTACCTCTTTTCATTTCCCTACCCCCTAATCTATCTATCGCCCGCTTTTCACCACTTTTTTCCGCAGTGTGCCCATTGGGGTATCCAATTGGAGCTGGTAGACGCCGGGCTGCAGGGTGGAGAGGTCGAGCAGGGTTTGGTCTTTTCCGGAGGGGGCTTGTGTGTGGACGGTTTGGCCCAAGTGGTTGAGCAGTCGGATTTGCTGCACGGAGAGTTGGCCCGTTTCCAGGAGGGTGTGATGCTGGGTGGGATTGGGTGAAAGGCGAATGGTTTGTTCTGCCTTGAGTGCAGCGGAGGTGCTGCTGGTATTGTCTTTTACTTTTATCCAGAGGGTATCGAGGATGATCGGGGTGCTGATGGGAAGCAGTTGTCCGGCGGTATCGAGGGCTTTAATGCTTTCGACGGGGATGATGAATGGGAGGATATGAGCCGCTTCGCGGTCGATGATATCGATGATGATGATATAGTCTGCGCGGAAGGCGATTTCGGCCAGTTTGCCGTAGCCGCTGGCTCCGGTGCTGTTTTTTTGACTGACGGCTAGGTCAAATTGGTGTTGGGCGTGGTAGTCGCGGCCCATGTGGAGCACGTTGTTGTAGGAGCCCAAGAAGGAGGAAT
>CANHDG010000290.1 GCA_947459365.1 Saprospirales bacterium | reverse complement strand
GCTAGTTATAAATAGGCAAGAAACCGTACTCTTTGCCGTACCGGAGCATTTGTTGCTTGAAGTTCCTTTCTTTTTCCACCTTTACGTCTATGATTTTACCTTCTTTGTCCTTGATGGCGACCAGGCGTGGCTGAACAAACCCGGAGTATGGTTTGGTGGGAAGTGATTTATAGCGGGCTTTTACTTGTTCGACGGTCGCGGCGGGCACTTTTACGCCGTAGGTTTCGACGAGTGCTTTGCCAGCTTCAAAGTCGCCTTCCGATTTAATGCGTTGAATTTCGCGGAGCAATTCGCCGAAGAGTTGGCGCAGTTTGAGGTAGTCTTGGATATCGTAATACTCTTTGCCCTCGCGTTGAACCCGGAGGATGACGCCCTCTTTGGCTCCTTTTTCGAGTGCCCAAGCGGCTACCAGTTGGCGGTTGCGCATGTGGTCTTCTTCGAGGTCATCGCCGGGTTGGATGCGGCGGTATTGTTGGAGCAGGGCATTTCGGATGTATTGGTCGTAAGCAGCCTTATAAGCTTCTGCATCGGGCAAAAGGCCCCAGGTGATGAGTTGTGGGTCGGGCATAAAGTAGAGCGAGACCAGGTCGGCGCGGGCTTCTTCCAGGGTACTGGAGTATTGCTTGAGGGTTACATTTGGCTCCGGAACGCCGGGATTGCGTTTGCCGGAGGCATGTCCGATCACCTCGTGCAGGGCAGTGTGCATTTTACCGCAGAGTTCGCCGTATTTTTGGCTGCGTTCAATTTCGGCTTCATCATGTGCGAATTCGGCGGTGGCGGTGGCTCCACCTGCCTTGTTATAGGCATTCTCGATGTTGTTGAGGCTGACTGATTTGGAGCCATAGAGTTCTTTAATCCAATTAGAGTTGGGCAGGTTCACTCCGATGGGGGTGGCGGGGGCACAGGCGCCGGCTTCCATGGCTACATTGATTACGCGGTAGGTAATTCCGCTGATTTTTTCTTTTTTATGTTCGGCTGCGATGCTGCTATTGTCTTCGAAATACTGGGCATTTTTGCTAATGATGGCCATTTTTTCGGTTGCTTCTGGGTCATTGTACTGCACCATGGCTTCAAAATCAGCCTTGTATCCCTTGGGATCGTGGTAGGTCTCGATAAAGCCATTGATAAAATCGACGGTACTGGCGGTATCTTGAACCCAGGCGATGGTGAACGCATCAAACTGGCGCAGATCGCCGGTAGTCAGGTAGCTGATAAGCAGATCGATGGCTTTCTTTTGCTGGTCATTTTCGGCAAAAGGCTGTGCTTTTTGCAGGTTTTCCACCACTTTTTGAAGCGCTTTGCTGTACATGCTGTTGGGTTCTGCTCTCCAGATCTGTTCCACCATTTTGTTGTTGGTCCAAATCAGTTTTGAGTTTAATCCAATCATGGGCGCGTTTTCACCTGCTGCTGCTACTTTGGCCTTGTAGAAATCATCCACTTGCTGGGCGGTGCAGTTTTCATAAAAATTTACTCCGGAGCCTTGAATAATATCAGTGCCTTCTTCTTTACTGGTCCGTTTTGGGAAAATAGTTGGATCAAAAATAATCGGAACGAGTTTGGCCACAAACAAGTTCATTTCTTCCAATGGGAGCATTGGAAGTGCTTTTGAGTCGGATCCATGAACCAGCTCTACGAAGTACTCCTTTGAAAAGCCGGGAAGGATTTTGTACTCATTGTAGTGGTGGTGGATGCCGTTGCTGAACCACACCCGTTTGGAGTAGGTTTCGAAGGCTTCCCACTCGGGCGTATTGCGGTTTCCACGGTATGTTTCATGAATGGCCTCCAGGGTTTTTCGGATGGCCAGGTTGTATTTTCCATACTGGTCATAAACAATATCCCGGCCGCAGAGGGCAGCTTCGCTGAGGTAGTAAATAAAGGTTTTTTGCTGGAGACTGAGTTTTTCCCATCCTGGCAGATCGTAGCTCAATAGTTGCAGATCGGCAAAGGTGTCGAGCACGAGGGGGGCGGTGGGGAGGCTGGTGGCCCCGGCAAGGCCTGGTCGGTAGCCTTCTTGCGGCTGGCATGCCAGGAGAAAGAGCGTGAATAAGCTGGTAATGGCGAGTAATTGCTTCATAATTATGTAGGTATTCGAATGAATCGGTGGAAAAGAACAGCAGCTGCCTGTTCAGTAGCTGGGTGAGCCCCATCCTACTTGTCCTGCAAAGGTACACTAAAGTGCTTCGATTTTGGGAGAGGGTTGGGTTGCCTTGTCAAATGGGCCCCTTTAAAAGCTGGTGCGGGCTGCGGCCATTTCTCGCATCAGGCTTGGATCGGATTCGAGGGCGGTTCCCACTACTACCACATCGGCTCCGGCCCGATAGTTTTCAGCCACTTTTTCCGGTGTTCGGATTCCGCCTCCCACGATTACGGGAACACTGACGGCATTGCTGACGGCCTCGATCATAGCACTTGAAATAGGGATTCTCGCTCCGGAGCCAGCGTCGAGGTACATCAGTTTGAGGCCAAGCATTTCTCCAGCAAGTGCGGTGCACACAGCGATATCGGCTTTTTGTGCCGGAATCGGGTAGGTGTTTGACATATATTGGACGGAGGTTTGTACCCCGCCATCAATGAGTAGGTACCCGGTGGAAATGATTTCCAGGGGGGACATTTTCAAAAAAGGGGCTGCAATCACATGTTGGCCGATCAAAAGCTCTGGATTGCGCCCGCTAATCAGGGAGAGAAAGAGCAGGGCATCCGCTTTATAGCTGAGTTGGAAAGAGCTGCCTGGGAACAGGACCAGCGGGATGGAGCAACGTTGCCGAATGGAGGCTAATACCTCATCCAGCATGTTATTGACAATAAGGCTGCCTCCAATAAAAAAGTAGTCGATATTCAGTTCGGCGGCCAGTTCGAGGGTTTGGCTCATTTTTTCTAACCGCATTTTATCGGGGTCGAAGAGGACGGCCATTTTTTTTTGGCCGTTGGCTTTGCTTTCCTGTAGTTGGTGGTGGAGGTTCATTATTATTGATTGGGAAGGTATTGGTGGATTTGTTCGATGTCGCGGTCGAGTTGGAGGAGGAGGGCGGCGTGTGTTTTTTCGAAGTTGCTGTGGGTTTTGTGCAGTTTCTCCTGTTCCTGTTGAAGGCTGGTTTCAGCTGCTTGTTTTCGGTCGGTGTATTGTACGATTTCCTCCTGTAGGCGGTTTATTTCTGCTTGGTGGCGGGCAATTTGGTCTTGAAGTCGGTGAATATCGGCCGTTTTGCTATGAACCCTTTGTTGGGTTTGGGTTTCGAGTGCTTCGTCGAATTTTGCTTTTTCCCTTTCCAAAAGGTTCCGATAATAAGCGGCGGTTTCGAGAAGTTTGGCTTTGGTGAGTCCCATGACCGATGCGGTGGCAAAGGCAT
>CANHDG010000289.1 GCA_947459365.1 Saprospirales bacterium | reverse complement strand
GGCCCGTGCCGTGTGTTTTTTGAATTTCTGGGAGAATAAAATCGGCAAAGTCCCGGCTGGTAACTTCTCTTCGGTATCCATTGGTTACGTGCAAGTCGCGTAGTCCGTCATTGTCGATATCGAATAGGAGACCGCTCCAGCTCCAGTCGGTCTTGTAGACGCCGTTAATACAGGCTACATCACTGAACGTGTTGTTTCCATTATTGCGTTGAAGTACATTTTGGACGACGGGTTCGAAGTACCCATTTTTAATGAGGGCGGTGTATTTACTGAGGGTATTTGTTGCCAGGAAGGCTT
This sequence comes from Saprospirales bacterium, assembly GCA_947459365.1. Classification (GTDB taxonomy): domain Bacteria; phylum Bacteroidota; class Bacteroidia; order Chitinophagales; family Saprospiraceae; genus M3007. Next base: position 3,067 of record CANHDG010000289.1, on the reverse strand, counting down.
TTTGGCGCTGATTATGGGCGGACAGCATATCCACGGCGTATAAATCCACCAAACCATCGTTGTCGAAGTCGGTGATATCGGTACCCATGGTATGTTGGGAGGAATGCTGGAAATATTGGCTAAGTTGGTCGGTGAATCCTCCTTTCTTATTATTGATGTAAAGCAGGTCGGGCTGAATAAAGTCATTGCCGACATATACATCGGGCCAGCCATCCCGGTTGAAGTCAGAGATCGAGACACTAAGGCCGTAAGCCAGGTTTTGGATACCTGTTTTTTTGGAGGCATCGACAAATTTGCCATTGACATTTTCGTAAAAACGATCGGAGTCAAATTCAAGTCGGGGCATCAAGAGGGGTTTGTATTTTTTATCTGGGCCTAATACGGCTTCGATTTTATTGGTCCAGATGGCCTCGGTAGGGTAGTTAAGGACGTACAAGTCCAAGTCGCCGTCTAGGTCATAGTCGAAGAAGTTGGCACCGGTGGAGGCGCTCATGTCATCAATTCCGAATTCGGCTGCTTTTTCGCTGAAGGTATTGTTTTGGTTATTAATGAAGAGCCGGTTTCGGCGGGAATCGTCTTTAAGGGTTCCGCCTCGGCAGATGTAGAAATCGAGGAAACCGTCTGCATTCACGTCTGCTGCGGTGACGGCGGTTTCAAATCCCTCTTCAGAAGCCAGTCCACTTTCGTCGGTAATATCTTTGAATTGCAGATTGCCCTGGTTAAGGTACATTTTATTTTTTCCGTTACTACTGACGAAGTAGATATCGGGCAGTTGGTCGTTATTGATATCGGCGATACAGAGGCCACCGCCATTATACATATTAATATTGGTGGTGATGTTGTTCTCATAGGTTTCGACGATGGTATTCGCGAAGTCAATTCCGGTGCGGGAGGGGTCGAGTAGCTCGAGAATAGGCTGTTCGGCCTCAAGGGTAGGTTCTTCCACAGACTCTGCCAGGTTGGCGGTTGAGTTAGCGTCTTTGCAATGAGAGAGGAATAACAGCAAGCTGAGAGCGCTGATGGTAAGGTGGACGTATCGCATAATTAAAAAGAGCAAATATTGGCAAAGATAGAGAAATGGCTTTGAAAATCGATAAAATGTCTTTCATTTGCGAGTTGTTACTTCTTGCAGAATTTTTGAAAAAGTACCTACACCAATAAAAGACTACGAATATGAATACGTTTAACGAACGCCGGCGGGCATTCTCCGAGTACTTGACGGAAATGATTGATGGGAGAGTATTGGGCTTGTTTAGGATTTTGTTTTCAATTGTGTTATTTTGGACGGTGGTGAGCTACCTGCAGATGGACCTGGTTCACAACATGTTTGTTTTCCCCTCTGTTAATTTCAAGTATGATGGGTTAACTTGGTTAGAGCCACTTTCAGAGGGGTGGATGAATGGTATTTTGTATGCTATGCTGGTGTTATCTGCCCTGATGGTGGTGGGGGTTTGGTTTCGGTGGGCGACTTGGTTATACACCTTGGGTTTTCTTTATTTTTTTCTGTTGGACACTAGTTTATACAACAACCACCTTTATTTGTATGCACTTTTGGCTCTGATGCTCACCTTTACGGATGCGCATAAATACCTAAGTTTATCGAAGGATAAGCCTGGGTCTTTGGGGATTCCGAGGTGGCAGCAGTGGGTGTTTCAGCTGCAATTTGTGATTGTGTATTTTTATGCGGGGGTGGTAAAGTTAAGTGAAGACTGGTTATTTCGCCAGGAGCCGATTCGTATAATTATTGGGGAACTTCCTTCAGATAGTATTTACAAGGCGTTTTTTAAATCGGAGGCAGGCATTTATTTGTTTACGTATGGAGGTTTGATTCTTGATTTAGCCGCACCTTTACTATTATGGTACAAGCCAATTAGGAAGTGGGCAGTTTATATTTTTATCTTCTTTCATTTTTCAAATTCCAGGATTTTTGATGACATTGGAACTTTCCCGTTTGCAATGATTGCTAGTATGCTGTTGTTTTACGAGTGGTCGGAGCTTTTATGGTTAAGGCGGTTATTTGGGGAAACGAGTCAGGAGGGAAAAAAGAACCCTCGTCAAGTGATTCCAGTGGTAAAGGAGCTACCGCGTCTATGGCTGGTTTACTTTTTTTTACAGTTGCTAGTGCCGTTAAGAGGGTTCTTTTTACCCAATGACCTTGACTGGACCTTGATTGGGCAGCGGTTTTCTTGGAGGGTTAAACTGGATGCCCGAGTAATGACGGAGTTAGCATTTGAGGCGCACTTGGTAACGGGTCAGGTGATGCCAGTGGAGGTGACGAGTTTTATCAATACCCACCAGATTCGGAATTTGGCCTATGATCCGAGGGCGATTCGGGAGCTCGCCATAGGAGTTCAGCAGGCTGTTATGGACCAACAAGGGGTGCCTTGCAAAGTAAAGGCGAGGATTAAAGTATCTCGGAATGGGCGTCCTGCGCAGGAGTTTGTGGATCCAACGGTTGATTTGGCGACGGCTCGTTATAGTCCTTGGGAAAAGTTGACGTGGGTGAGGGATTTTAAAAAGTAGGGTGAAATGGGAAGGAGTGGAGGCCAAGGGGGGCGTATTGGTTAGGGTTATTTTTAGTTAGTTGGGGTATGCCCAGGATAACAATTAGATAATGAATGGATTAAGATATGGAGGGTCTTGGCGATTTGGTTTTGAGGTGTGGTATTTTCAATTATTTTTTAAAAATACTATATAAAATTATTGTGGACTCCAACTCTGCAACTATATTTGTGATTCGAAACAAATAGGGGCGGTTGGTTTTTTGGGTTAATTATTTGAATAACAATCTTTTGTTGGTTTTCGTTGAAAAATGAATAATTGAGGTGGGGTGGTTGTAGGATTGTTGTGTATCTGGATAGAAAGAACGTAAAAAAAAATATATAAAAAAAGCGTTGAAGTGTGGAATGTGGCACGATTTTTTCTCTGCATTATAGTAGCGTTATAAGCGTGTTGCTTTCTTGCTAATTCCTTAATCCCTTCTGGCTCGACCAGTATTTTTGTTAATCTATACATGAAAAGACCCTTTACACAGTACTTTACTGGTATTTGTCTTACCGCCTCATAT
>CANHDG010000288.1 GCA_947459365.1 Saprospirales bacterium | reverse complement strand
TCCATCAACCGCTCTACAACAGTGGCGGAATAACTTGCTAAATAGTTTTCCAAGATCCTGGAAGAGGCTGTTACATAATGCCCTTTATAGCAAATAGTATCTTTTATACTCAAAACAGCGCCAAAAAGCCGACCCAAGTTGGATGAATCCACCTTGATCCTATGATCCAACGCTCGGGCTTTCTGCATAGCCTCTTGTTCCCAAATTTCTATATATGCATTTAAGTGCCGCGTCTTTTGAATACGATCTAAATAATATTCTACCAGCTGACAACAGGTGACCTCACCCTTTAGTAGTGCAGCCTGTACCGATAAAAGAGATCCAAATCTAGACATATTGCAAAGGTAGAAGGATGCGTCGAAAAACTGTAACTTTGCAACATGACGAACGCCATCATACGAAGAGTTATTTTACTGGGAGCTTTCGCGATTATCAGCCTCCTAGCCGTTCAAACGTATTGGGTTTTGCTAAGCTATGACCTCCAAGAACGCGAATTCAATAGAAAGGTCTTTCAAGCATTGTTGGATACCGCCAACAAATTAAGTATGACGTCCAATCCCCCCTTTAGGCTGCCGTCCAAAAACCTAATTGTTCAACCGTATTCCAATTACTACGTAGTTAATATTAATAATCAGTTCAACGCCGGTGACCTTGAACACTACCTAAGCGAATCGCTCGAAAATCAGGGACTAAAAAAAGACTTTCACTACGGAATTTTTGACTGCTCTAGCAATCAAATGGTCGCCGGGAAAACAATTCGATATGTAAAAACAGGCTTCGTTTTTAATGAAAGTGGTGTCGGGGCTCCGCTTCCCGCTCTTTATGACAGCGACTTTATTTATTATTTTGGAGTACGATTCCCCGAAAAAAATGTTAGCCTACTGAGTAATATGTGGTTAGTTGTCTTTTTTTCCGTTCTGATGATCACCACAGCCGCCTTCTTTATCTATTCCATGTCTGTTATTTTACGGCAAAAACAACTGTCAGAACTCCAGCGAGATTTTATAAATAACATGACGCATGAGTTTAAAACACCTATCTCAACCATACAGATTTCCACAGATGTATTTCTTCAAAATGAAAAAATACAGCAAGACGCTAGACTGTCCAGATATGCCGGTATAATAAAAGAGCAAGTCTTAAGACTTAATACACAAGTCGAAAAAGTACTCCAGCTAGCAAAAATTGATCGCCAAAACATTGAACTCAACAAAGAGCGGATCAACTTGCAGGAGTTGATCAATAACATATCGCCTTCACTCGAATTAAAAATCAGTGAAAAAAAAGGCAGCCTTCTTCTCGATTTAGGCAATCAACCAATTGAAGTGTGGGCAGATCGGCTTCACCTCACTAATATCCTGCACAACCTGGTTGACAATGCAGTCAAATACTCTAAACCAAGCACCCTTCCAGAAATTAAAATCGGACTGTATCAGGATCCAGAAGGAGTGCACCTGTTCGTTAAAGACAACGGTTTAGGTATTAATAAAGAACATCAAAAGCGCGTATTTGACAAGTTTTACCGTGTCTCTACTGGCAACGTCCACAATGTAAAAGGATTTGGATTAGGGCTGTTTTATGTGCGAGAAATCTGCAAACAACACGGATGGAAGGTCAGACTGCAAAGCGAGCCCGGTAAAGGAAGTACGATTTCTATAGTGATTCCTAAATATTGACGTAACTTTGCAAAGTGTTAGGATTATTTCGCAATAACCAACTTTATACGGTCTTTTTCTTAGCTCTTTTAACCGTATTGCTTCGCTTCCCGGCATTCGCGGGATGGCTGGATTATCAACCTTCCCTGCCCGAAAACGCAGGTGTGTTGTTCAGGCTACTTTTCTCTGCAGCCATCCAATCTTCTCTTTTATCTGCAAGCTTAGCAACAGTTTTGGTCTTCTCGCAAGCATTACTGGTGAAATGGTTAGCCAATGAAAGCCGTATTAATCCGGATAGAAACTGGTTCCCAGCTCTATTTACGCTAATAGTAATGTCGTCAATCAACGCTTTTCAGTTTCTTTCCCCAGCATTGGTTGCCTCCACGTGGATACCCTTAGTTCTTAAACGTATTTTTAGTATCCATAAATCCAATGACATTACCCTAACCATATTTGATACTGGACTTCTTGTTGGAATATCCAGCCTGTTTTACCTACCAAGCCTATGGCTAACACCTATCTTCCTAATTGCCATTTTCAGTTTGCGTACTCTAAAGCTCGCAGAAGTGGCTAGCTACATCGTGGCTGTCTTCACTCCTTGGGTAATAGCTTGGGGTATGACTCTACTTTTTACGCAAAACCTTCCTGGGTTAGATCTTGCAGCGATTTTCAACTGGCTTTCAATTCAATCAGAAATCCTTGATATCCACTTTTGGATTTCATCAGCCATCCTAGCCCTACTATTCAGTATCCTTTTATTGAGCGCCGGCACTTATTACCGAAAACGACTGATTCAAGTGCAAAAATTTAACAATATCTTGTTCTGGCTAATAATTGGAACCGTGTTTTCTGTACTCTTCAATAGAGCATTTGATTTTTCTCATATACTCTTGGCCGCAAGCGCTTTAGGGGTTTTCCTCGGTCTAAGCTTTCTATCCATTCAAAACAAGTTGGTAGCAGAAGTGTTCTTTTTTCTTTTGCTAGCAGGAATGCTATTGGGTTCGGTCCCGGAGAGTTTATCCCAGTACCAGCTGATCTAACGGCACTCCCTTGTTCAATTCGTTTATCACCTATGAAATTGACCACTTTTCAATCTCAAATAATCGAGGGTATCCCCTCTACATTACCTTTACCCAGACCTTACGACACCACGGTAAGTCATGCACCTGTACGTCTTGTGGAGGGTGTTCTGTCAGAGGAAGAAAAGATTTTGGCGATCCAAAATGCACTACGCTATTTTCCTAATGAATGGCATCCAGAACTAGCAAAGGAGTTTTCAGAGGAGTTAAAGAGATTCGGCCGTATTTACATGTATCGTTTTCGGCCAGTATATGAAATGCACGCTAGGCCAATTGAGGACTACCCGGCAAAAAGTAAACAAGCTGCTGCTGTAATGCTAATGATTCAGAACAATCTGGATCCCAAAGTGGCAAAACATCCGCATGAGCTTATCACCTACGGCGGAAACGGGTCTGTCTTCCAAAATTGGGCACAATACCTGTTAACCATGCGTTATCTGTCCGTAATGACAGATGATCAAACGTTAGTCCTATATTCAGGTCATCCTATGGGGCTTTTTCCGAGCCACCCCGGCGCACCAAGGGTAGTCGTTACCAACGGTATGATGATTCCAAACTATTCAAAAAAAGAAGATTGGAATCGATTTAATGCTTTAGGCGTCACTCAGTACGGTCAAATGACGGCTGGATCCTTTATGTACATTGG
>CANHDG010000287.1 GCA_947459365.1 Saprospirales bacterium | reverse complement strand
GCTGATACAATTGGCAGGATAATTTCCCCTCCGCTACGTAGAATTGAAATAGGCAATGGCAGGGCGCCAAAGCCATTTCGGGGAGCTCCGCTACATTCCAGGCAGAGACAATGATCCGCCGGCTATCTGGGTTGGTCTGAAGTGTTTTCACCACTTCTGCAATCTGATCAATTGTCTGTCCATTGGCACCCTCCCAGGAGCGCCACTGTTTGCCATATACCGGTCCGAGGTTGCCCTCCGAATCGGCCCATTCGTCCCAGATGGAAACCCCATTTTCTTTGAGGTAGGCGATATTCGTTTCCCCTTTTAGAAACCAGAGCAGCTCGTGGATAATACTGCGCAGGTGCAACTTCTTGGTTGTTACCAGCGGAAAACCGTCCTGGAGATCAAAACGCATTTGGTAGCCAAACACACTGAGGGTACCTGTTCCAGTACGATCTGATTTTTGGCAACCCTGGTCAAGGATATGTTGAAGGAGTTGATGATAGGCTTGCATAATAAGGGCCGAATTTTGCGAAGACAAAGGTAAGCGAGTATCTTTGGGGTTTTATCGGCGTTCAAATTTAAAATTAGATATTTTTTATGAAATCAATAGCAGTGTACTGCGGCGCAAACAAAGGAAATGACCCTAAATTCGAAGCGGCCGCCCGAGAATTGGGTAAATTATTGGCGGAGCGCAACATTCGGGTGGTTTACGGCGGAGGTAGTGTGGGGCTAATGGGCGTAATTGCGGATGCTGTGCTCGAACACGGTGGAGCGATCAAAGGAGTGATCACGCATCAGCTAAACAACCTTGAATTAGGACACGAAGGCGTTTATGATATGCACGTGGTAGAAACCATGTCCGAACGCAGAACCCTCTTGCTACAGGACACCGATGGTGTTATCACCATGCCTGGAGGATATGGTTCGATGGACGAACTCTTTGAAGCCCTTACCTTAGCACAATTGCACCAATACAAAAGCCCTATTGGACTGCTGAATGTAGATGGATATTACGACCCACTGATTGGAATGTTGGATCAAATGGTTCGCTATGGTTTTCTTCGGGAGCAGAACAGAGGTTTGTGCTTGATTGACCCTAGCCCAGAGGGTCTGTTGGAACAAATGGAGAAATATCAGTACCAGGCAATTGAAAAATGGCACTGATCCAAACTGGCAACTTGGCGAAATGGTTAATAAAATAATAATTTCCGTCGAGAGCGAGCCAGATCGCACGTTTTAATGTTCTTTTGTATTTCCTTACAAACAACACAAACAACTATGCAAATTTGTTGGAAACCGCTTCTTGCTATTTTGATGATGACTTGGAGCATTACGAAGGGGACTGCTCAAAACCCGATTTCGTGGACTTTTTCAAGCATTGAACTGGAAAAAGGGATCTATCAGGTCGTACTGACTGGAACAATCGAACCAGGTTGGGCGACGTACTCTCAAACCTTGGAAAGCGACATGGGGCCAGTTCCAACCAGCATCCAGTTTGAAGCTGGCAGGCATTACAGCCTAGTGGGCAGCCCAATAGAGAGCGGTGAGCGATCTACGCATTTTGATAAAGTGTTTGAAATGAACCTCACCAAGTTTAAAAACAAAGCCATTTTTACCCAAAAAATGAAGGTATCAGACCTTTCAAAACCCATTAAAGGCGTAATTACATACATGGCTTGTAATGAGGAAATGTGTTTACCTCCAAAAGACGTGCCTTTTTCTGTCTCTATTACTGCAAAGTCAGAATAGATCTCAGGAGAACAATAGATGTCCGTGATAAAAGACACCAAGATCAACCATCTTGCTTCAATACCTTTGGAGTACAATTGAACACCTTATTCCCGGGTTGGTAATGACCTTATTTGTTCGTTCTAATCCGTATTGCTTTATTTCTCGGGTGAAATTTGTTTCTTCGCCACCTCTTAGAAAAATACTAACCATCATGATATTTAACAGGAGACTAATAACCTTTTTATTAAGCCTTTTTTTAATACAATTTGGCCTTTCTGCACAGAATCCTATTAAGTGGAGCTTCACTTCCAAAGATGCCGGCAATGGAGAAACGGACTTAATTTTTACCGGAACGATTGAAGAAGGTTGGAATACCTACTCACAGGAGCTGGAGAGTGACATGGGGCCGGTTCCAACTTCCCTCAATTTTAAGGAAGGGGGGCATTTCAAAACCATTGGAAAAGCCAAGGAAAGTGGAGATCGCTCCACCAAATTCGATAAAGTGTTTGAAATGAACCTTACCAAGTTCAAACACAAGGCCATCTTCACACAGCGCGTGAAAATCACCGACTACTCAAAGCCAATCACGGGGTACATCACCTACATGGTTTGCAATGAAGAAATGTGTTTGCCCCCCAAGGATGTGGATTTCAGTTTTTCAGTCTCCGCACCGGCTTCAGCTGGGTCAACTACTGAAACGACTGCTCCAACTGGTACAGATACCCCAACGACTGTGGTAGCTGCACCAGTTGAAAACACATCGGATACTGCGGCATTGGACCCCGACCAAAAAGGCACCTTTGACAGCAAACGGAATATTGACTCCAGCAAATTTGTAGGGGAGTGTAAATCAGATTTGAAAGAAGACCATTCTTCCCTTTGGATCACGCTTTTGCTGGGCTTTATCTTTGGGTTGGGTGCAGTCTTGACTCCTTGCATTTTCCCAATGATTCCGGTGACGGTTGGTTTTTTCGTAAAACGAACCAAAGACCGGGCCACCGGCCTGAAGAATGCTTTTTTATACGGATTTAGTATCCTTTTTATTTATGTAGCATTGGGCGTAGGCATCACCAAACTGTTGGGCCCTACTGCCTTAAATGAAATGAGCACCAACCTATGGTTTAACCTGGTATTTTTCCTGGTGTTTCTTGTTTTTGCTATTTCCTTTTTTGGATTTTTTGAAATCACCCTCCCCTCTTCCTGGGTAAATGCCAGTGATCAGATGGCGGGGAAAGGAGGACTGTTAGGCATTTTCTTCATGGCCTTTACGTTGGCCCTGGTATCCTTCTCCTGCACAGGCCCCTTGGTAGGTTCTCTATTGGTAGAAACGGCCCGAGCAAATAATGGAGAAGAATTACTCGGCTTTTTACCTGCACGTCCCTTTGCAGGATTAACCGGATTTGGCCTAGCTCTGGCGCTGCCTTTTGCCTTGTTTGCCATGTTTCCGGGCTGGTTAAAAAGCCTTCCAAAATCCGGGGGCTGGATGGACAATGTAAAAATGACCTTGGGTTTTGTAGAATTGGCCTTGGCGTTTAAGTTTCTAAGCACAGCTGACCTGGTTTCTCACTGGGGATTTTTGAAATATGAGTTATTCATGGGCATTTGGTTGCTCTCTGCTTTGCTATTAGCCCTGTACCAGTTTGGCATCTTGGGTTGGAAAGGAGGTCAAGGAAGGCCTG
>CANHDG010000286.1 GCA_947459365.1 Saprospirales bacterium | reverse complement strand
TTGAAGTTGAACCAAGACGAGAAACCAACCATTACCATTGTCGCTGAAAAATCAGTTCCAATCAATGACGTGGTGTACGTTTTAGAAATTGCCAATCGATTGAAATTAAAAACCATTTTGGCTACTGATCCTAAGTCGGTAGAAGCAACTTCTGCACAGTAACAACTACTCTACTTTACAAGTATGTCAGCCGCACGTAATAGAATCATGGAGGTAATGGAACGGGAAAATCGCTCGAAAGCGATGATCCTGAGTATTCTATTGCACATTGCCTTTTTTCTTTTTCTGTACTATTATCGGTTTGACGCCCCTAGAGAGGATTCAGTGGAGCTGATTACGAATGGACCCATCGAAATTGATTTTGGTGGCGGGGGAGATGATGCGCAGCAGGGATTGCCAGATGCGGGTAATGCTAGTGCTCCATCTGACCCCGAGCCCCTTCCTACCCCATCGGAGCCCACCCCATCGGAAGCAGTTCCCACCCCCACCCCCTCTAAACCGGTATCAAGTCCACCAGTTGCTACCAGCGAGGATCCTGACGTCAAGGCACTTCGCCTTCGCCAGCAGGCAGAGCGGGCAGCAGAGCAGCAACGCCAGCAGGCAGAACAACAGCGTTTAGAAGCGCTTAGAGCAGCTGAGGAGGCCGAAAAGCAACGCGCAGCAGAAAAGAAGAAAAATTATTCCAATTCCTTCGGCAATAAAAAAAATTCGGGGACTTCGGGAACTCCGAATGGTAATGGGGATAACCCAGATGGTTCAGGACCTGGAAGTGGTGGCGGAAGTGGCGGCGGAAGCGGTGGTGGTGTAGGCACTTCCATTGGCGGTGGAATCGGGAATAGGAAGGTTCAGTCTCGTCCCTCTATTAACTACAACACCAATGACGAGGGAAAAGTGTATGTTGAGGTGGTGGTAGACCAAAATGGTAACGTAAAAAAGGCAACCGTTACTGGACAGTCGGATCCTAATGCCAACTTGCAACAAATTGCTAGAAAAGCAGCTCTGGAATTTAAGTTTGAAACTGCCAGTTCGCCGGAGCAACGGGGGGTAATTACCTTTAACTTTAAGCTGAAAAGGGCAGCACAGTAAACCTCAAAGGGTTTTCTCCAACTATTTAAGACCACTAAGTATCGCACATGAAATTTGAACTAGAATATAATTCAGCAAAAGAGCGGGTAGATTTCCCCGAATATGGCCGGTACATTCAAGGCCTTTTGCAACATGCCTGCACAATTGAAGATGACTATCGCCGTCAAAAGACCGCTGAGGCTATCGTACACATGATGCAACTTTTAAATCCGAATACAAGGGGGATCGAAGATTACAAAGAACGGCTCTGGAACCATGCATTCGCAATCACGAAACATCAATTGAATGTGACTCCTCCAAGAGGAATTGTAATAAAATCGGTCAGCGAAGAGGTGGTAGAACACCGTTTGGAGTATCCAACTCCAATTATGCGTTTTCGCCATTATGGCGCGAGCGTGCAGAAGTTAATTGAAAAAGCAATTGAAATGCCCGAGGGTCCCAAAAAAGAGGGATTGGTAGAAGTAATTGCCTCTTATATGAAACTTGCCTATAAAACCTGGAACAAGGAACACTATGTGAGTGATGATATTGTAAAAGAGGATCTAATTCACTTGAGCAATGGCAAACTGGAACTACACGAAGGACACAGCTCTTTAGATACGCTTTCCATGTATGCTGATAAACAATCTCAAGGAGGCAATCGGCCACAGGGCAGAGGTGGGCAGCAACGCGGCAATAATGTCAATAAAAAGAAACATAAAGGCCCCGGCGGTGGTGGAAATATGAATCAAGGAGGAGGACCCTACAAGAAACGTAAACGGTAAGTAATTCCTTTTTGTCTTTCTTTTATCTACCCCCGCTGAGTTTTTCTACTCAACGGGGGTAGTCTTTTTAGCCTGCCTAGTGGAACTGAACGCGAGCTGAAGTGGAAAAATTTTCTCCCTTTAAATGAATAACAAACCACCCCTTGGCGGTTTGGCGCAGTGTCCAGGTTTGTTGATAAGTTCCCTGGCTCATGGTTTCCGAACGAAGGACTTCAATGAGCTTACCAGTTGAATCAGTTGCTTCCAAGCTAATTTTTTGGGTGCTTGGAATCTGAAATTGGAGGTTAATGGATCCGCTTGCCGGATTGGGCGCAATTTTTAAAAGGGGGTCAGAGGCGTTATCTGCTGGTTGGGTGGAAGTGGTGGTCCAGGTATCTGCTCCATTACTCAGCCAATCCAGTGAAAAACGGGTAAAGTACAATTGGTAATTTTCATATTCTCCGTTTTCATAAAACATGCCAATTGTTCCGTCATCAAAGTGACAGAGCGCGGAGTAGGCGCTAGGCCCTGGGCATATTACCCTCTTGGTTTGCCAGCTAGCTCCCTCATCGTAGCTAACAAAAACCGTTAGATTTTTGCGTTGGTTTGGGTGTGAGGCGATGGAAAAAAGAAGCCGATTGGTAGTGTTCCCGCTTGAAATGGAGGAGAATCGAATTAAATCTCCGTTTACAGCAGGTTCAACAAGGTCTGGGACGGTGACTGGTAATGTCCAATTAGCTCCCAGATCGGAAGAGTACGAGGCTTTTCTTAGTCCGGCTGAGCGAATCAGCATTAGTAACCTTTCGTCTTCAAGGGATACAATTTTTGCTTCATCCCCGACCGCAGATGCCACACCTGGAGAGCTTTGCCAGGAGTATCCTCCATCATCGCTATAGATCATAAAATTACTGATGGTGTTGCCAGCATTCTGACGAACTCCAACGGCGGCTACAATTCTTCCGTTTGGAAGTTGGTGGGCACTTCCAGAGGCTACCCAGGCAGCGTACCACCCTGGTAAGTAAATTTGACTTGAAAACTCTTGTGGAGCTGACCAAGTGACTCCAAAGTCAGCGCTTCTACAAACTTGAAACCGTATTTTATTGGAAGGGGTAGACTGGAAGAGTCCTGCATGCGAGGCAAATAAACAGAGTAGGTCGCCAGAAATACGATCATAAACGAGGGCTGGATCACTGGCTCCTTGGTTTCCGAAGTCTGCAATTGTGATGGGAGCGGACCAAGTTTGACCTTTGTCGTTGCTGGTTCGGGCTACCAAATCGATGTTATTCGGTAGATCTCCGTTGGTAGTGATACGGGCGTCTGCCACAGCCGCTACTTGATTGCCTCTTGCAGCGATTGCTGGAATCCTCCAGGCTGCTGATCCGAAATCTCCCCCGGAAAAAAGTAATGTATGCTCTAACAGGATGGTCCTGTCAGGGCTGTTAGGGTTCACTGGAATACCGATCCATTGCCCATTAGCAGTGTAACCAGAAAAGTCTGCTCCGATGCTTGCTCCCTCTTCTGCCGTTGGCTGGATGTCTGCTACCAGCCAAAAGTAGTTGTCGCCCTCTGAAAGTACTA
>CANHDG010000285.1 GCA_947459365.1 Saprospirales bacterium | reverse complement strand
TGCATCTGAAGGATCCACTGACCGTTGTATCCGGTGCGGTTGATTTCTTTGGTGGTGAAATCTTGTTTGTAAACAGGTCTAGTCTGGAATTCCAGAGTCAGTTTGGCGTTGTGGCCCGTCACAAAATAGTTAAGACCTAATCCGTACTGCGTGGAAGAATCCGCTAAACGCTCAAAATCCTTGTAGGTAGTGGTGAAATAGGGCATAAAGGCAGTACCATTCGGTAATTTTGGAAGGAGATACCCTGCCTGAAGATAACCGATAATACCAGTTCCAATAGTTGGTTGGGCGTTTCCGCCTCCTGCCCAGCTGTCGATGGTGTTACCTGCCGCAGCGGCAGAGACCGCCCCGTGTTCGTTCAAAATGCCAATATTACGGAGGTAATTAGTGCCGTAATCGTATTTGTAGAAGGTACCCAAAACGGAAAGAGCGGTTCCTTTTTCTTTGTTAAGCGGTATATCCAAGAAAGCATCTAATCCATAGGCGATGTGGTCTTGTAAAGTGGAGTCCCCTGCAGTGGTTTTGTAGAGGGAAGCACCGGAATGGCGGTAGAAGCCCGCTCCGAGGTTGAATATTTTTTTGGTGCCTAAGTGGGAACCCGCGAAAAAGGGCAATTTATTGTTTTCCTTGTCCCAGAACATCCAATTGATGTAACCAGCCTGCGCCCAATTTTCATTGGTGACATTTCTTGCTTCACCGTCCTTTTTGATTTCCGCTGGGCGTCCTCCGTTTACAAACGGTTTATTGAGAGCCAAGCGGTAATCCATGCGGCCCAACTGACCTTTTGCGTAGATCCCGAATTGACGGGCAAACTGGTCCGTCGCTTCAATATTTGACCAGTTAAAAATTGGGGCATCCAGGGTCATAAAGTTGAGGGTAGAGTTGCTGGATAAGCGGGAGACCCCGTTCCAGTAATGTAAACCAGCCCCTACATATAATTTGTCCTTGGCGATTTCAAACTCTGTCCAGGCGTCGTGGATAAAAATTTGGGGTTTTTTACCTTGGTTGGAGGGAGAAGTAGTAGCGTTGGGGCCGTTGGGCGCAGTTGCACCATTGATGAAGCTTTGGTTGTTGATCCCCCAGTGGGTGAGGATCATCGCGCGAGGTGAAATTTGTGCATAGGCCAAAAAACGAGAGCGACGCATCGCCAGATCAGTCGACCATTCGCTTTTTTCACCGCTTCCATCAATCAGTTGTCCATTTACATCCGTGGTGCCTGGGTTGTTTTGGGTGGCAGTTGCCCATACCTGATGCCACATGATGAAGCGGACGTATTTGCTTCCGTTGTCATTTAGTTTCAGGGTGAGGGGTTTGTAAGAGTGGTCAACAGCCGGTTTAGGTGCTTCGGTAGTGGTAGTTACTTGCGCAAAAAGTAAGGAGTGAAAGACCAGTGCAGGGAGCACCAGCAGCAAATTTTTCCTTTTCATGAAAAAAGAAAGGTTTAACGTGAAACATGAAGGAGTAATAGGTGTCTGCCTGAAACAGGCCAGGGGCGGCGCTATTGTTCAACAGCATCCGAAGGTCATAGAAGTGCAGGTGGGACACGGTCCTAAAAAGCGTTTCTCAGGTTTTTATTTCAGGATTGTCATTTTCTGACAAAACGATTAGAAACTGATAATGAACCAGTTAGTTCGAAGTTTAGGGAGCAGGCCCCACCTGTCTTCTTGATAAAAGGGGAAGTCTTACTCCCCAACTTTGCTATATTCCCCCTTCAAGGCATACCAGCCAAACAGGGCTAAGCCCAGCATCAAGGGTACGTATACCGGAAGAATGCTATACCAGAATATTTTCTTATCGGGCTTTACCGTGGTGGCATTTAATTCCGTAATTGCTCTGTCAAATAAGAACCAGATAGCGGCCACAGCCAATCCAATCCAAAGTATGCCGGATAATTTTTTTATCGTATTCATATTGCTTATTTTAAATGTTAGTCTTCTTTGTGATCAATATTGTCGGTTCGGGATGGCAAGAATATAGAGCCAATTACCAAACAGACTACCGCAATAATCATGGGGTAGAACAAACCTGCCAGGCGATCACCGGTAGGGTTTTCTGCGGTAACCGTGCTGGCCACCAGGAAAGTAGCGATGTAAGGAACCAATCCTCCGAATATACCATTACCGATGTGGTAGGGGAGAGACATGGACGTGTAACGAATCCGCGTTGGGAACAATTCTACTAAGAAGGCTGCAATTGGCCCGTATACCATAGTCACATAGATGATCTGAAGGAAGACCAGGAAGGCCATGAACCACCAGTTGGAGGCCGAAAGCCAAACGGTCTGCTTTACTTCTGGTTTGGGCTGCTCTTTGGATTTGTCCGCTAAAACCTTCACTGTTTTCAGCTCTTTAAAGACGTTTCCATCGGTGTATGCCTTTACCGTAGTGATTACGGTAGTGGAGTCACCAGTTGCGGCATCTACTGCAAGGGTAGACCCCGTAGAGCCTTTTTCAACGATTTCCTGACGGAATTCTGAGTTTCCAGTGCTGGAGAGATCCAGCATTTTTTGATAGATGGGGCGATAGGTCAAAATTCCAAGAAGCATCCCTCCCATCATGATCCATTTCCGACCAATTTTATCGGAAAGACCTCCAAAGATAAGGAAGAAAGGAGTACCAACAATAATGGCAGCTGCCAGGATGTATCGAACGCTGTTGAATTCAATTTTACAAACGGTATCCATGAAGGACATAGCATAAAATTGACCGGTGTACCAGATAACTCCTTGGCCGGCAACGGCGCCAAATAAGGCCAATAACACCATTTTCAGGTTCTCTCGCTTTGCAAAGGATTCTTTGAGTGGGTTTTTGGAAAGGGTTCCACTGTGCTTGATCTTGGAGAACATGGGCGATTCCGACATTTTCAGACGGATGTATACTGAAATCGCAATCATAATGGAGGATAGGATAAAAGGTACCCGCCATCCCCAATGACTAAAGGCATCATCGCCCAGGTAATTTTTGGTGGTTAAAATCACTGCGATCGAAAGTAAAAGACCCACCGTAGCCGTAGTCTGAATGTAGCCTGTGTAATAACCGCGCCGGTTGGCAGGTGAATGCTCCGCTACGTACGTCGCTGCTCCTCCGTACTCACCACCCAAGGCAAGGCCTTGCAGCAAGCGTAAGAGCAGGATAAGTACGGGCGCTAACATGCCTATTTGATCGTAGCCTGGAATCAAACCAATGGCAAAGGTGGAAAGGCCCATGAGCAGCAAGGTCACCAAAAAAGTGTACTTCCTGCCGATTAAGTCGCCCAACCGCCCGAAGAACAGGGCGCCAAACGGGCGGACAATAAAGCCAGCAGCAAAGGTTCCCAAGGCCGCCATGTAGGCCGCTGTTACGTTGCCAGAAGGAAAAAACTGCTTGGCGATGTACGGCGCCAAAGTGCCGTAAATGTAGAAATCATACCACTCAATTAGGGTGCCGA
>CANHDG010000284.1 GCA_947459365.1 Saprospirales bacterium | reverse complement strand
TCCAGCGGAAATGTACGTGGCTTACGCCTCTGGTGGTTTGTGGTATAGCTCCAATTTCGGCGCTTCTTTCATACCAGTTTTCGACCAGGTCGCCTCTATGACCATCGGTGATATTGCGGTGGATTGGGCAAAAGGTGTGGTTTGGGTAGGTACAGGAGAAAATAATAGCAGCCGTTCCTCATATGCAGGAACGGGTCTGTATCGCAGTCAAGACAAAGGTAAAACCTGGGAATGGAGAGGGCTCCCAGAGAGCCATCATATTGGTCGAATTGTACTTCATCCCACTAACCCCAATATTGTTTGGGTAGCCGCACTCGGACATTTATACAGCAAAAATCCCGAAAGAGGGGTGTATCGTAGCGCAGATGGCGGGCAAACTTGGCAAAGGACCTTGTTTGTAAATGAACTCTCAGGCGCCATTGATCTGGTAGTAGATCCCTCCGCCCCCAATACCGTTTATGCCGCCACCTGGCAGCGGGAACGCAGTGCCTGGAATTTTTCGGGTGCAGGCGAAGGTTCTGGTATCTGGAAAAGCACAGACGCTGGGGTTACGTTCACTAAAGTTAGTCAAGAGGGGGCTGGATTTCCAACCGGACCTAAAGTAGGCCGAATTGGACTGGCTGCAGGATTAAAAGACGGGAAAACCGTACTTTATGCAAGTGTTGATAACCAAAATCCACTTCCTCCCAAGACCCCAAAATCGGAACCGGAGGAGTTGACCAAAGATCAGTTGAGAACCATGTCGGCTTCCGATTTTGGTAAATTATCGGATGCAGCCATCAGCAACTTCCTCAAAAACAATCGTTTTCCCGAAAAATACACGGCTGATAATATCAAAATTCAAGTATCCTCCGCAAAAATCACTCCTTCAACTTTGGTGGAATACCTAGAGGATGCCAATAGCAACTTATTTGAAACCGACTTCACAGGTGCGGAGGTCTACCGGTCGGATGACGGCGGCGCAACCTGGAAGAAAACCCACGTTGATCCGATTGAGCAAATGAATTTCACCTACGGATATTATTTTTCCAATATCCGGTGCTCTTCGCACAATGCAGACGAGGTGTACCTATTGGGATTTCTGATCATTCGCTCGGAAGATGGTGGCAAAAGTTGGAAAAATATCAATGGGGATAATGTTCATGTGGACCACCATGCACTCTGGCTCCATCCCTCCAAACCAGGTCTTTTACTAAATGGCAATGATGGAGGGTTAAATATTTCTTGGGATAATGGAGCGAACTGGACGCTTTGTAACAACCCTCCAGTGGGTCAATTCTACGCGATTGCAACCGATGAAGCGGAACCTTACAGGGTCTATGGTGGAGCACAGGACAACGGTGTTTGGTACGGCCCATCCGATTATAAGGCCAGTACGGAGTGGCACCAAACGGGCAAGTACCCCTACCAGAGCCTCATGGGTGGGGATGGAATGCAAATTGCAGTGGATACAAGAGATAATAATACGGTCTATACCGGCTATCAATTTGGTAATTATTTCCGAATAAACCTTCGATCTGGTCAAACAAAGCGCATTACTCCTCAGCATGAGCTGGGCGAAAGGCCTTTGCGTTTTAATTGGCAAACCCCCATTCATCTAAGTAGCCACCAACAAGATGTTCTTTATTTGGGAGCCCACAAATTGTACCGCTCCTTTGACCGTGGAGAAAAATGGGAGGCTATTTCAGGAGACTTAACCAATGGTGGCAAGCCCGGTAATGTTCCTTTTGGAACGCTAAGTGCCCTTCATGAAAGCCCTCTCAAATTTGGGCTGCTATACACGGGTTCGGATGATGGCATAGTTCAGGTGAGCAAGGATGGAGGCGATACTTGGACCCGCATCACAACTGGTTTGCCAGAAGGAAAATGGGTTTCCAGAATCCAAGCGTCCGCGCATGAAAAGGGAAGGGTTTATTTAAGCTTGAATGGCTACCGTATAGATGATTTCACGGCTTATCTGTACGTTTCAGAGAACTTTGGGAAAGAATGGCGCCGAATTGGGCTTGACCTTCCCGCTGAACCGCTCAATGTGGTAAGGGAAGATCCAGTGAATCCAGATCTTTTGTACGTGGGGACTGATCACGGCGTCTACTTGTCCCTCGATCGAGGGGCCCGGTTTACTGCCCTCTCCAATGGTTTTCCGGCAGTGCCGGTCCACGACTTGGCGATTCAAAAAACAGCTGGAGATCTGGTCATTGGTACTCATGGCCGCTCCATGTATAAGGTTCCGATCAAACATTTGCAAGGAATTACACCGGAAGTGACCGCTAGTCCAGTCCATCTATTTTCCATTTCCAAAAAACGTTATTCCAGCAGCTGGGGCAAAAACAGCGCTTGGAAAGCTGGGGTTGATCCGGAATTACCTGTGTATTTCTGGATGGCATCCGCAGGAAAAGCCAGCTGGAAAGTTCGGCTTAAAGATGGGCCTGAAGTGTTCAACGGAGTAGTGGAGGGAAGCGCAGGATTGAACCAGCTTAAATACAACCTGGAGGTGAAGCAAGAGTGGGTTAAATCGTATTCCAAAAAGTGGAATGAGCAACAGAAGGAACCCAAAAAGGAGCTGGAACTTGAGAAATCGGATACTGGTAAATATTATTTGTTGAAGGGAACGTATCAGTTCTCACTCGAAAAAGACGGCAAAACTACTCAACAAACGTTTACCATCGAATAATGGAAAAAAGATCCATGGAAGAACTTGGACGCTTGTCTGCCGACGAATTCAAAGCGGCAGACAAGTTTCCGTTTGTTTTGGTGCTCGATAACATCCGTTCTGGACTGAATGTTGGTTCTCTCTTTCGTACGGCGGATGCATTTGCACTTTCCAAGCTTATTTTATGCGGAATCACGGCACAGCCACCTCACCGAGAAATATTGAAAACAGCGCTTGGAAGTACTGAAACGGTGGAGTGGGAGTGGAGATCGGATATTGTTGAAGCGGTGAAGGAGCTGCAAACCAAAGGATATAAAGTATATGCTTTGGAGCAGACCAGCCAGCCAATTTGGCTCCAGGATTTTAAGGTAGAGCCAAGTCAACCTTATGCTTTTATTTTGGGCAATGAAGTAGATGGGGTGGAGGAACGCGCACTTGCCTTATGTGATGGTGCCCTCGAAATTCCTCAATTTGGAACCAAACATTCTTTAAATGTGGCTGTTGCAGCTGGAATTTTAACTTGGAGCTTAGTTGGAAAAGGTCCATGTAGTTAGTTCGAGACCTCTAATTATCCATTTTTTATTTTGTAAATTTGCGGTTTTTTATAGGATAAATACGGTATTCAATTTTTTTCTGTATTAATATTGTGAGTAAAAATTGCTCTGTTCACATGGCTAATTATTTCATTGAAAAACTGTACCTTTGGAGCAGGTTGTCATAAAAATTGGGAGGTTCAGCCAACCTTTTTTGCGTCGACTGCGCCCTTTATCTAATCCAGTTTTGCCCGTTTTCATTAACACACAAAATATTTCC
>CANHDG010000283.1 GCA_947459365.1 Saprospirales bacterium | reverse complement strand
GGTGGACAAGGATTTTGGGCACCCAAGTAAGACCCTACGAAAGAAATACAAATGGAAACAGCAAGTAGAAAAGCCCTCATAAATTGTAAATTAATTCTATGTGATGCGCTGGTCTGATTATAAATAGCGACAAAAATAGCCAAAATAACAAATGTATTTTGGCTAAAAATAGCATAATCCTATTTAATGTTAATTAATAAATAGTTGGCACCCGCAAATCTCCTATTTTTAAACTTAAGTTCAGGTTCCCACATGCCATCATTTTCCCTTAGATTTACCGGCGACAAGCGCTTGGATCCTGTGCGCACTTCCCCCCTGAACACACCCTTCGCTTTGTCCATCCCGCTTGAATTGCTCACCTCAACCCTTTTTCTAACTTGCCTATGTGTTTCTCCGCTGCCGCCAGCTTTGGCGCTTCCGCACTTCTCACCGGCGCTACCCTAGCCGCATCCAGGTATGTCACCGAAAAAAAACAACGCCCACTCTTAGCTGTACCTGTCCTTTTTGCTGTCCAACAGTTCATTGAAGGATGGGTCTGGTTATCCCTAACCATGGAGCAGTTTGCCCACCTCAAAAATACCGTGGTCACAGCGTATATGGTTTTCGCTGAAATGGTTTGGCCACTCTGGATCCCGTTCGTTTTTATCTTACTGGAGCGCCACCATAGCCGATTGCGACTGCTCTGGACCTTTCAGGGAATTGGTATATTGATCATATTCCCCACGGTCTATTACATGCTTCATTTCCCAATTCTTGCCTCCGTTTCCAACCACCATATTAATTATGCTCCCCAATTCCCGGGGGATTGGCTGCTTTGGCGAAGCATCGCTTACGCCCTCGCCGCAGTGGTTCCATTTTTTGTTAGTACCTATCCAAGAGCTTGGGTAATGGGGATTCCCAATGCCTTATCCTTTTTCATAGCTGCCTTCTTTTTCCCAGGCTACATCATTTCTGTGTGGTGCTATTTTGCCGCCCTCATCAGCATGAGTGTCTGGTACGTCCTGCGTCAAAACGCATCCAACCCCGTTTCCTAAGTCAATAAAATAAGGCGTGTATCCGCTTGATTGCCAGATACACGCCTTATTAAGTACCCTACTAAACGGCATTACCGCCCTACTACTAGCTTCTCCAAGCGGTAATGCCCTTCACTATCCTGTACTTTCAACCAATAAATACCCACAGGCAACTGCTCCAATGGGATCCGTTGCTGCCAATTTCCAGCTGGAAACGACTGGCTGGTTTGCCACACCGCTATCCCGGCCGAATTCAACAACGTAAATTGCAACTCTGTTGATCCAGGGAGTTGACCACCCGCCCAACTCGTATTCGACGCCGGATTAGGTTGTAGTCGGACGACCATTGCAGTGGGCGCCTGAGTGGTGCCCGACACGGGTGTGCCAACCAATGAAATATCATCCACGTACATATTATTACCGTAGCCGGATTGATTTAAAATACGAACCGTGATAAATTTCCCGGCATAGGCCGATAAATCCAGAGAGACCTCGCGCCATTCTTCACAACTTTCCGGCGTAAAGGCATTGTACTCGTACAAATTACCAGGACCGATTCCACTGGTAGTCGTGCTGAGTTCAACTCCTCCACTTCGGTAAAGGATATCGAAGCTGGCACCACAATCGTCCGATACCAATACTTTCAAGCTGTCAATAAAGAAGTTCCCATCGTAGTAAGGCGCATACGCTACCTTAAAATCCAAAATCGGTGCCGTAATTTGAGTTAAATCAAGATGGATGGGTAACTCTAACGCATCCTGACCATAATCGCCATACACATAATTCTCCACAAAATAGGCGGTATCTCCCGCGGGATCACAGCTGGTCAACACAATGGGCTGCCAAGTGATTCCATTGTCGGGGTTAATCAAGGTGAAATTGCCCAGCCCCGCCGAAAAGTCGTTCGCCACCGGCAGGGTATTAACCACCGCATCCAGCACTCGTATCATTTTTGATATCGTTTTAGTGGAGCTGCCATTCGGGTTGCTCACCGTTAACGTTACATCGTATTCTCCCGGCGTTTGATAGACTACCTTCGGATTACGCAAGTTGGAGCTGGAAGGTTGCCCACCTGGGAATGACCATTCCCAGGTGGCTCCGGTATGCTCCAAAACCGAATAATCATCAAATTGAAGGCTGTCTCCCGGACAAGCGGTTTCTCGTTTATTAACCATTGGCTGGGCTACTGGCCTGGAGGGAACGACTAATCCCGTCTCCCAAACACCTTTACCGTACGCACCCAGCCGCAATTTGCGATCCCGGTAAAAGGGCCTCAAAATACAGGTAGAAATACTGGCCGGTAAACCGTCCTCCAGCTGAGCCCAATCGCCTAACGAATCGTCCCGGTACCAAACGGTCGTATTAGTGCCCAAATAAACACCTCCATCTGTTCCTGCCTGGTGCAAAATATACCCCACACGCTGACCCTGGAGCGCAGCCGTCGTTAAATTTTGCCAATTCTGCCCTCCATTTACACTTTTGTACACTTTCTGCCCATTCGCCCCGTCGGTGTAAGCCAACCAAAGCACCTCCTCCTCTTCTGCACTCAGTGTCAACACCACCCGGCGCGCGTACCCGGGCGGGAGCGGAAGCGAAGTCCAACTCTGCCCTCCATTGGTGGTCTTCCACAAAAATCCAGGATCCCATGAACTGGCCGCTCGCTGAAACAAGTACATTACCTCCGGATTGCTCCTGCTGATTTCAAAGCCGGTCGTCCGAGCATTCTCGTCCGAGCCAAAAGAATAGACAATCGACCAGGTCACACCTCCATCCTCGGTCTTCCAAAGCTTATTCTGGTTGGTGACATAAAAGGTATTCCAACAACGAGGATCAAACTCCATTTCTCCACTCTCTGCTTCGTAATAGCTTTCATTTGGAAATTTACCAAATCCAAAATACTGTGCATACCCATTTTGCATTTCAGGAATAATCACACCGCCCAAATCAGAATGGTAAGTGACCAGTCCGGGCCCAGGATTCACATACCCGGTGGGAGCTTCCCCCCCACCGAGGCTTAAGCACTCCCCTGGAACCCAATCCTCATACCAGGCCGTATTTCCGTTGTGATACCGCCCCCCCACAAACACATCTTGGTTCCATCCGGTAGCAAAACCCCAAAAATCAACACTGGTAATGCCTCGGTTTAAGGCATAATGTGTTTCGAAAAAATCATCCGAATACTCAATTCCGCCGTCACTGGTCATCCATACATCGGCTCCGTTGATTTCAATCTCCTGACAGTCGGGATGCACGTAATTAAAGCTGTTGCCACAATAACCTCCAATACACTGAAAAGTAGTAGCACCATCGGTCGATTTCCATAAATTCAAAAAACCGGCCAGCAACTCATCAGGATTACTATCCGAGGCATCAAATCCAAGGTTGTAAAACCCTTGGTGGTAACCGCCCGTCTGCCCAATGGTCGCTAAATTGGGGTGTGAACCAGCGACCCATGGCCCTCCTGCCGGAGGATTGG
>CANHDG010000282.1 GCA_947459365.1 Saprospirales bacterium | reverse complement strand
TGGCTGACTTTTTCTGAGCAGCTCCAATTGAAGTGCGGTCTCTATTCGGTACTTATATTTTTCTTTTGAGCTGGTACAGAAGGCTAAGAACCACTCGGTTTTGCCAATATAAACTGTATTTAATTTACCTCGAATTTTCCAGTTTTTCCCCTCCGGCTCGTAAACGTATTCTTGGGGTGACTGAAGCACCAGGTCTTTAATCTTAACTTGAAACCGCTGGTGGACTTCTTGGGCCTCAGCAGCCATCTTTTCCAGCATTGCATTTCCCAAGTTGCGCAATGGGAGTTTTCCACTTCGAACGTACTCTTCTCGCAATTGCTTCAGATCGATATTTTCCCCTGCGAGCAGGGTATCCAAGAGCCGCTGTTTGATTGGCCAGGATTCTAAATGATTTAATTCGAAGTGTTCGGAATCTTTTTGTTCCTTCTCTTCATCATTCAGGTAGAGCTTAAGAACAGTTTTATAATAATATTCAATAGGTTCCTTCCAGAATTTGATTAAATCCTGTAAGTCAATTTCCTGAACCGGCTCTTTTGAAAGGAGGACCGGTCGGGGGGATACAATGGTTTCCTTTTGCCAGCGGCGCTGCGTAGGTCCTTCCAATTTGCCAAAACGGTAGAGGGCTGGGTCCAGTGCGTACCGCTTGGAAAAGGGATGTAGAGGGTATTTCAGCAGGTATTGTTTCGGTTGTTCGGAGGGCCAGCGACTGAGTGTTGCCTCGAGGGCTTGAATCAGGACACTGGGTGGAATCTCCGAATTGTTTTGAATGTCTTGTCCCTGGTAACTGAGCCAGCACTTTCGTTCCGTTTGCAACAGCACCTGTAAAAAGAGCAGTTTGTCCAGGTCAGCAGTATTGGTGCCATCCTGTTTACTCAGATCAAAACTTAAACGGATCGTCTGACGGGGAAATTCATTCCCATTTAAGCCCAAAAATGCCACTATTTTTGAAGGGGCCATTTGGTAGGGATTAGGGCCTACCACGCGGATACCTCCAAATCCCAGCAGGCTGCCGGGCTCTAACGTGGCTGCCTTCTGGATCCAGTAATAGCGCAAAGTGGGAAAATCAAGGAGGTGGTCAAACTCTACCGGGGAAGCAGAAAGTTGTGCCAAATCGCTGATCAAGCGCCCCAATTGCTGTTCCTCCTCGGGTGTTAGCTCCAAAAAGGCCTCGAGTGTATTGAACTGAAAAAAAGCAACCCACTCAGAGGCGGTCTTTGACTTTCGAACTTCGTTTGTCCACTCGTAGAGCCGGTCAACAAAGGCCGATAACCGCATGAGGTCGTTGGTTGCCTGGCTTTCCTCCAGGTCCCCTACCGGATAAAATGGGACCCCATAGGCCTCGATCAGCAGCTCCGTTTTGGGAAGGCAGAATCCATAGATCAGGCGTTTTAGACCGTATTTCCAGCTGACATAATGGGTTTCCAACTCTTTTGAGCCTTCAAATCCATGCCGAATACTGGCCGAATCCACAGCGGTTTTCAGTTGGGCTAGGTCGGTGATTCCAACCCGGTTTCGGATACTGGGGTATTCCAGTAGTCCTAGGACCTGTTTGTTAGTAAAAGCTTTGCCATCGAAATTGAAAAGGGCTTCCAAAGCTTTTAAGGGGCCGAATTCGGAGCTGCCTGTAGAATCGAAGACGGTGTAAGGGAGCGGGCAGTCCGCCTGCTCAAAATGGGTTTTCAGGGCCGGTAAATAGTCCTTCACATTCGGCACCATCACGCAGATATCCCTTGGTTTCAGATCAGGCATTTCGGCCAGTTGTCGCAACAGGTAATGGTAGAGGGCATCTACCTCCCGCATGATACTGAAGTGGCTGGTAATCAATAGGCTATCATCTGATGCATCCGGTGTAAGCTGATAGGCTTCTCCAGTGTGCAACTGCTGCTTTAGGGCCTGAAACCGGTTGGTGGGCGTCGGAAGGACGGGATTGTATTCGTCGGTCACCTTTACGCCGTTCAAAAGTGGGCTTTGTTTTTGGTAAAAACTGCCTAGGTACTCCAGCAGCGGATCGCTCGATTGGGGCGGTGCTTGGTAAAAAATCCGGATGTGAAGGTAATTCGACAAGGTTTGCAGGAGGCGTAGCCACTCGGAAGTCCAGGTCATGGATCCAAAAAAGGAAATCGCCGGTACTTTTAATTTTACTTGCCTGATGTTGTCCGGAGACTTCAGGCTGTTCAAGATGGCATCAATGTATTGCGTCCGGTCTGGCAAGCGTCCGGCTGACTGCTTTTTCAGTTCCGTCCAAAGGGCCAATTGCCAGCGTTCTTCTTTGGAGGAGGGGTCCCGGAGTTCCCCACGGTTCCAGGAACGAATGAGCTCCGGTTCTGATTGTTGGTAATTGACGAACAACTGGGCCATTTTTTCCGAAAAAGAGAACCGCTTGATAGAGGAATCCTTCAGGTAATCAGCGACCACTGCCACTTCGGGTCGCTGTAAAAATGCCTCGGACTGGAGGACTTTATCCAGGATCCAGACAAGTTGGCTGGGCTTCAACAATTCGGATTTGCTGGGACCTGCTTCCAGTACCTGGTAGATCATTTCCAGGCAATCCTCCCCGGATTTGTGCAAAAAATGGGCTGAAATACCATTGCGATGGGCCAGGTGTTCCCTCAACCAGTGATACGTAGAGGAGTGGCCCGTTACCACAAAATGGGGGGCAAACACCGAAGAGTTGGCTCGTACAGCTTCTGCAAGGGTATCGGCTAAGCGAACGACATCGGAGGATTGGTATAAAAAAAGCATACTAGTTTGTAGGTTTGGAGTTGTTCAAACGAAATTCAATTCCCGACATACGGCTGATTCGTCGGCTGGCGGCTTCCAGCACCGCGCTGCGATGACCGATTATGCCAATGTTGCCTTTGGATTTGACCCGGGTCAAGGCGGTGTACAAAAGTTCAGCACTCAACAATCGGTGCCCCTCCTTTCCGGGTAAATAAACCAGCACCTGGCTAAATTCAGAACCCTGACTTTTATGGATGGTCATCGCATATACCGTTTCCTTTTCGCTTAAAAAGCTGGGATTAATCGCTTTAAATCCTTGAAAAACACCTGCCTTAAATTGGGCTCCTAACTCCTCCGGGTTGTTGCACGGAAAGCAGGCAACCAGAGGACCGTTTGCCTCCAGGCAGCGTACAATGCCCACATCTCCATTCACCAGATCCAGGTCGCTGCGGTTTTTGGTGACCATGATAGGTTGGTGTTCATACACTTCCTGCTCGATGCGCAGGTGGATTCCCTTTTCCCGAAGGGCCCGTTTTAAATAGTTTTCAACTTCCTCGTTGATTGCCTGCACCCCGAGTTCCGTCTCCCGAAGCGTACATAAAATTCGTACTTCGTTCAGTTTCTCCAAGGCTTTCAGTATATCCGGCTCTAACATGTAGGAATGAAAATGCGTGCAAAACCGCTCTAATACCAGCGGATAGTCGGCCTCATGCAGGGACAAATGGGCTTGCTTGGAAGGTGTTTTACTGGCTTTTTCGGGTGGGGCCGAC
>CANHDG010000281.1 GCA_947459365.1 Saprospirales bacterium | reverse complement strand
TGGTCTTGTGGACAGCCAAGCAGTCCTCCTTGCCATCGGATAGCATTTGCCCGAAGGCCTTCCAAGCCATTCGCGCCTTTTGCCCGTACACTAAACCAATTATCTACCAATGGATCCGACAAGGGGAAGGTAGCGGAGCCTTGGCCATTGGTCGTAGTAGTCTGAAGTTCCATGTATTTTTCCCCTAATAAAAATACATCGTACGCAAGGCTGGGGTTATTGATCGGGTTCCAAGAAAGGGTAACCGAATCCGGGCACACACGGGTCACCGCTAACCCGGTGGGTACCGCCGCAATGGTTAGGGGAAAATCGGTGGTGTCCCGCTGAGTTCCACGAACAATCAGAAGTCGGACATTACCACTGGTTACATTAGGCACCGTCCAGTTAAGAGATCGGGCCGAATTAACCGCGGTGCCAATGGTGGTGAACGATTGCCCTCCATTGGTAGAATAACTCAGGGTGAACGGATCGGAGTTTCCATGCGCATCCCAGCGGATCCACTCTGTTTTACCGGGCACAAATGCCTCACCCCCGGCGGGATACGTCATTTTTATCTCTTGGCCAATCCATTCCCAAGCTAGGTAATAGGCTTGTGGTCCTTGGGGCACTTCAAACCCTTTAATAGTAACCGTGTAAACACCGCTTGCTGGATTGGTAAGGACCACTTGTTCCGCATTGTTGAGGGAGTCCCGACCGGTACCTGCGGGTTGATTCAGGAGAGTTGCATTGGGGGCAGTATTTAGCTTCCAAGGACGATAAACCGTACCATTTGGCCCAGTGACCGTGATATCCAGATCGTTCACCAAGGCCTTGGCGGCGTTGACTGCTGCCTCGGGATCGGCCCAATAAAGCATCAGGCGCGCCTGTTGAAGGCCAGAGGGTACGTTCACCGTGTGGGTCTGGGTAGCGGCATGGGAAATGTTACCTGATAAATACCTACCCTCCTCCAATAAGGTTAAGGCCCTGTAATTATTCACATGGCCCCATCCAAACCGGTAATCGGGTCCCACATTTCCGAGGTCAGTAGCGGTATTCAGTAAGGCTATTTTAAGCAAGGCACTGGGTGCATCGCTGGTGTTGTGTAGGGTCCGATAAGCTTGAGTTAGCTGAGCAAGGCAACCCGCGATTCCGGGCGCTGCAGCCGATGTGCCCCCAAATACCTGATAAGCATGGTTGGGATTGGTAGAATTCTGATTGGCACCGTGCGCTGAAATATCCGGCTTAAGTCGTCCGTCCGTGGCCGGTCCGCGGCTAGAAGAGGTCGCCAGACTACCATCTGCATTCAAATTAGCGGTTGCAATCGAGTTTTTTGACATCTTATGTCCTCCGGTGATGTTGCCCCACTGGTTTCCTGCGCCATAGCCACAATCAGAGCCATTGGAATTCCCTGCGGAGAACACGTGCATCAGGGTAGGATGGTCAAAAAGCTGTTGATCAACCGTTTGGGCAGCCAAGGTATACCCATCATTGCATCCATCGGAGTAAGACGTATTGGTCACGGTGACTTGCTCATTTAAGAACAAGGGCAAGGTTTCATCTTGAAAGGAAGCGCTGTAATCAATTACATACACATCTGCACCGGCCGCCATTCCTTTTTTGGTAGGATCAATATTGCCTGCACCTCCAATAATGCCGGCCACCCCATCCCCGTGCGTACCTGAAAGCTCGGGGCTGGTACTTTCTTGGTTAAACAAACGCCCCTTAAAATCGACGTGCGGCCCTACTGCTCCGTCGTCTCTAACCAAAGTGTTTACGCCGGCCCCGTTGTATTTTTTCCCCAAAGGATGATCGCTGTCCAAAAGGTTCGCCCGGTGCAAGGAACGCCCGTTGAAATCCTCTGCCTGTCCGGGAGGAGGTAGCAATTCGATCCAGCTGATAAACGACCATTGGGCCACTTCTTCCAATCGGTCTTGCTCGATCTGGAAGCGGAAGTATCCATTTTGATTGCCCGTTTCGAGGAGGATAGCTCCCTTTGAAGCGGCCAGTTGAGCGGCTATTCGGATAGGGATGAATGCGTAGGTTTTTGCCACCACCTCTACCTTTGTTCCCTGCACTGCCCAGGCGCCAAAAGGGCGTTCCCGAAGATTGTGGTGCATTTTCCACTCCACTCGCGGTACGACCATGCTGCGAGGCTGTAAGGGCTCCAACCGATGAAGGTCCAGTCCAGCAGGCAATGCCAACAAATAGGTAGCATAAGTAACATAGTCCAGCACCTCAATTTCTAGTTCTTGAAGTTGTGCAAGCTGAGCCGCAGTAAGCACTTCAGAAAATTGCAGGTAACGAACCGCCCTGCCAAATCCCTCCACCACCACTGGACTGGAACGCTGCGTGTCAAAATTGGAAGGGAAAACAACGGGACCACTTATAAAATGTACCCGGTAATCCCGCTGAGCAGAAAGGATGGTAGAGACAAAGAGGAGTAGAAACACTCCTATTCCTTGTGTGAAAACGCGCATAACAGTACGATTAGATGTAACGATTAGAGTGCACAAAATAAGGAGTTACCCGCATCAGCAGATAACTCCTCATTTAAAAGCTTCGATAAAAAATGGTAAAAGCCGAAATCAGACGAAGTAACTAGGTATCGGTACTCACTTTAAAGTTTAGGAGCCTAGGTAATTCTTTAACAGTTTGCTGCGGTTGGTGGCACGCAACTTATTGATGGCTTTGTCTTTGATTTGGCGAACCCGCTCGCGAGTCAATCCAAATTTTTCACCAATATCCTCCAATGACATCGGATGTTCGATGCCCAGGCCGAAATACAATTTGATCACATCTGCCTGTCGGTCAGTGAGGGTACCTAAGGAACGCTCAATTTCCCGGCGAAGGGAATCTGCATATTCCAAATGTTGGTCAGTACCCGGCATAGCCGTATTTTCCAATACGTCTAACAGCGAATTGTCTTCCCCTTCCACAAATGGGGCATCCATGGAGACGTGGCGAGCTGCCACCCCAAGCGTTGTTTCTACCTCATCCGTGGTGATTTCCAATAAATCCGCTAATTCCTCCGCAGAAGGCTCTCGCTCGTATTGCTGCTCCAACTCCGAAAAGGCTTTATTGATTTTATTCAAAGAGCCTACTTTGTTCAATGGCAGACGAACAATTCGACTCTGCTCCGCCAAGGCCTGAAGAATGCTCTGACGAATCCACCAAACGGCATAAGAGATAAATTTAAAACCCCTGGTTTCATCAAAACGCTGGGCTGCCTTGATCAACCCTAAATTGCCTTCATTAATTAAATCGGACAAACTAAGACCCTGATTTTGGTATTGTTTAGCAACTGAAACGACGAAACGAAGATTGGCCTTGGTTAATTTCTCTAGCGCGGCCTGATCACCCTGCTTTATTCGTTTCGCTAAATCTACCTCTTCCTCCGGGGTCAGAAGATCCACTTTACCAATCTCTTGTAAGTACTTTTCCAGCGACTGGCTCTCGCGATTGGTAATGGACTTCGTTATTTTTAGTTGCCTCATGCTGTGCTTAAAAAAATTTTAGGCGCAAAGATACGATTATAAAAG
>CANHDG010000280.1 GCA_947459365.1 Saprospirales bacterium | reverse complement strand
TTTTTTTACTTAGATCATCCAGAGGAATCCCGATTTAATTTGGAGCGCATTATAGATGTCCGTCCAAAACACTATTTTGGGGTAAAGGAAGACGGCGCCTACTTTCTCTACAGTCCATCCGGTAAAAAAATATCCAATCAGCCTTGTGTATTTATTGGCCCCCCTGGCCCTGGACACTTCAAAGCTTGGCTAACCTCCAGGAAAAAGGGGGAACTTGTGGCTTACGGACAGTTAAAAGAAAAGGCCTGGATAGCATTTGATGCAAATGGAAAAGGGTATAAGATGCCCCCATTGACCGCAGCAGAAGAAAAGCAGCCTCCTCTGTTGGATTTGGAGGTTGGGCATGGAAAGGGTTCGGGACAGTAAAGATTAGCTTTGAGGTATCAGCGGATTCCGTAGGGCACTCCCGAGCGTTCAAAAAGCCTCTAAATCAAAGAGCCCATTGCTTGCTTGACAGGTACCTTTGTCTGCAAGAAACTGCGTTATGTTGAAAGAACGGTACATGAATCCCTTTACGGATTTTGGGTTTAAGAAGTTGTTCGGCTCTGAGGCGAATAAAGACCTGCTCATCCATTTTTTGAACACCTTATTGCCGCCTCAGCACCAGATTATTGACCTGAGTTATACCCCTAACGAGCGGTTGGGCTCCCTCGAGCTGGATCGCAGAGCCATTTTTGACTTATATTGTACCGGCTCCAATGGCGACCGATTTATAGTGGAATTGCAAAAGGCCAAGCAAAGTTACTTCAAGGATCGCAGTGTATTTTACGCCTCCTTCCCCATCCAAGAGCAAGCGAAGAAAGGGAATTGGAATTTTCAGTTGTCGGCAGTGTACCTGATTGGACTACTTGATTTTGTTTTTCGAGAAGAGGAGCTGGAAACTTCCCTTCGGCATGAAGTGAAGTTAAAGGATCAGAGAGACCGGGTTTTTTTTGAAAAGTTGACCTTTATTTACCTAGAAATACCCAATTTCAAGAAAAAAGAAACGGAGTTGGAGGGCAATTTCGACAAGTGGTTGTATGCTCTCCAGCGGTTGCCAGATTTATATGAACGCCCGTCGAATTTTAAAGAGGAGGTATTCAAGAAACTGTTTGAGGTATCAGAAATTGCCCGATTTAGCTTAGAGGAACAAGGGGGATATGCAGAAAGCCGTCGGGTTTACCAGGATTTAAAAAATGCGATGGGAACCTCATTTGGAGAGGGATTCCTTACCGGAATGGAAAGGGGATTGAAACTGGGGAAGGAGCAAGGCAAACAAGAATTGGTTCATACGTTGCTGAAGGTAGGGGTTGCCAGAGCATCGATTTTGGAAGCAATGGGCTGGAGCTTGGAGGAGCTGACGGAATGGTTGGGGATTTAGAACGGAAAATTGAAAATTTCTGGCCACCTTTGCGGCTTACATGCAGTTTTCTATGATAAAAATGGCAATTAAAACCTCTTTTTGGGGCTTTCTACTTCTATTTTGGGGCGTTGGTTTCTTTTTTTCCTGTAAAAAAACAAGCGATAAGGTCTCTCAACTCGAGGGAGAAATGCTTCGAATGGAGTGCTTTGGGCGCTGGGGAATCAAGGCGTATTTCGTGGATCGGGCCGATTCCCTTTTTTATGTAATTCCGGACGATCTCCCATCCAAGTTTGAACAGGACAGTATGACCGTTCGGTTTAATGCCGAGCTCCGCCCCAACGAACTTCCCTTGCTTTTTCCAGACCCTTCCATTTCTCCATCGGCCATTTTCCAAGGAGCGGTATGGGACTTGTCTGAGCGGTAGCCAGCCTCTTAATTTGTGTCTCATGCGTAAACAATTGATCTTTTTTGGGCTTTTTCTGCCTTTACTAAGTGCCGCGCAAGTGCGGTTTCCTTCTTATGAGGAGGTGCTTCAGTATTGTTTTCGCCATTACAGCGGAGCAGGTGTCCCATCGCTTCGCTTAATCAAGCACCCAAGTGGGTACCAGGCGGCTTTTTCTGCGGATCAACCGCCCGTTTTGGTTTGGTCTCCTGCACGCCAATGGCTACCGATTAACTTGGCGAATCGACCCAATGCATCTCCTGTTCCGGTAGAAGTGTTTGACTCTTCCGAAGTCCGTCAATACGTTGAGCGGCATATACGGCAGAATGCTTTTGTACAGTTGGAATCTGATCGGCTTCCGTATTTTGGATACCGGGGCTACTATAAGGATATTATTCGACTATTGGAGCCTTCGATGGATCGGCTGTCGGATGCTGATTTGCACAGCTTGGCGAGGGCCTACTCTACAGCGGCTTCCGCACTATTGCACGACAATAGTAGTTTTGCCGATTCGACAGAGCTGTTTCAATTGGCACCTGGGCGAGGGGTCTTATCTGAGCAGCAAGTGGAGCGTTACCGGTTGGCGCACATGAAAGCCGTGGTAGCGTATGGGCAATTACTGCTGCGCAACCCGGACTTTCTTACTCCGGTAGGAACAGTACGGGTTAAGTATGCCCACGAGATCATGGATGGATACCTTCAGTTACTGTATTTTCAAGGGGAGGAGGCTGCGAAACCTCTGCTAATAAAGGGGATTTATGACCCTGATTTCCTTGTTTTGCCTCGTAATATCCTTCAATCCTGTCCACCCAATGCAATGCTGATCACGTACGGCGATGGGGATACCTACCCCTTCTTGTACCTGCAGGCAGTAGAGCAGCTTCGCCCCGATGTTCGGGTAGTGAACACCTCTCTGTTGGCCGTTCCGCGCTATGGGCAATATGTGTACAACGGAGCGTTCGGACAACCACCTATGAAGCGGTTGTTGCCGGATACTTTTTTCCAAAAGCTGGTTGTTTTGCAACAAACCGATGAACGTCCAAGGGGTTCTGTCTCCGCTCGTTTGTTCCTTGAACAATTGGCAGGGGTTTCCTTGCAGAATACCGAGTATGGGTACGCGCTGGCACCTTGTCCCATTCCAACGCTCGAGCTTCCAGCAGCTCCTGCCGAACAGCAGTTGCCGGGCAATCGAAGTAGTGTTGTCCGATGGAAAGCAAAGGCCAATTACCTGACCATGGAATCAGTGGCTCCGGTAGATTTTATTGTGGCAAATGACTGGCGTTTCCCGCTTTGTTTTTCTCCAACCTGCGCAGCGAATGTACTGGCTCCCTGGGAAGGGCACCTGGTATTGGAGGGGATGGTGTTCCGGCTGGTACCGCATTTATTGCCAGCACTTAATTGGGAAAATACCCCTCTTAATTTAGAACGCAGCGTTCAACTTTTTCAGGGAGTCTTTCGGTTCCCCACCTTACAGCGCCGTCTTCGAGACGAAGAGTTGCCGTACTACCAGTATTGGCTCTTAACGCATCTGCAAGTGATCCGCGGCTTAATCAAGGTGAATCAGCTGGAGGAAGCGGCTCAGATGGCCGATGTCTTAAACCGAGCTTTTACCGAAAAAATGGCATTCCGAGGCTTTCTTTGGATCCCGATCGTAGAATTTTATGCGCAATGTGGCCAAGTAGAATCTGCTCGTTTGCTGGCTAATCAAATTTCGA
The DNA here is from genome assembly GCA_947459365.1 of Saprospirales bacterium. Taxonomy (GTDB): domain Bacteria; phylum Bacteroidota; class Bacteroidia; order Chitinophagales; family Saprospiraceae; genus M3007. Next base: position 31 of record CANHDG010000280.1, on the reverse strand, counting down.
CTAATTTTAGGCTGGGGAACTTGAGTGAATA
>CANHDG010000279.1 GCA_947459365.1 Saprospirales bacterium | reverse complement strand
ATGTTCCGCGTTTTTGTTTCAACTCTTGTTACGCTTGCGGGGAAGAGGTGACTATTCAGTTCCGTTTGGGAATGGGAGGAGTGGTGCCCAATGCGGATGGAGTTTGGCTTTCCGGCGGTGGCAACTTTGATGTTCCGGGAGGAAAGTACCGGATGAGCGACGATGATTTGGATGGGGTGTATGAGCTTTCAGTTCCTCGCAAGCGTGGATTTAGTTCTTACTACGCCTTTGCTAACGGCCCTTGTTTTGATTTTAGTTGCAAAGAAAACTTGGCAGGTCAGCCTTGTGGAGATCCAGCCAATTTCAACGACCGCTGGTTGCCTGCTGTTCAGAACGATACGATTGTTGCTACTTGCTATGGTGCCTGCTTTACGAATACGACCTGCACTTCAGGTTCAAGAGAGGAGCAGTTGGATGCCTCTATTTTTAGCTTGTTGTCCAATCCAACTGTAAACGGTTATTCTGTTTTGCGTTTTGGTACAGAGGTAGCTGAGGCAGAGAAGCGAGTAGTATTAACCAATCTATTGGGTGCGACCATTCGGGAATGGGAGGTGGCTGTCGGTACAGCAGATTTTCAACTTCCGACTGCTGAGTTGCAGTCGGGCGCTTATTTTGTAACGGTTCAGGTGGGGGCTAAGTCCTTTACTCGTACGTTGTTGAAGTAGGCTAGGAATAGCGAGGGGGCAAAAGCTGTACCTTAAGCTGATTTCGAGTTTGCCCGTGCACTCAATAAAAACACAGTGCACGGGCCAGCTCGAAAATAGCTTCACTATTAGTAGTGCCTGAAAGCATCGATTGGAATCGGGCGTTTTTCTACATTAATTATCCTAAACAGATTATTTATTGGCAATGCGGTTATTCTGTAGTGTATTTTTAGCCTTCATGGCCCTTCCATTGCTAGCACAGCAGCGGATTAGCGGGCGGGTAACCCTTGCGCCAACCGGTGAGGAGGCAGTAGGGGCTACCATTCAAGTAAAAGGCATGAACAAGGGTGCTTCCACTGATTTGGAGGGGCGGTTTTCGATTGAATTAGGAGAGCCCGGTGCCATCCTTGTGATTGCATACACCGGATTTACCACCCAGGAGGTGGCTCCCGGCGCACAAAATTTCCTTGAAATTCGCCTAGAAGAAAGCGCTACCCAGCTCAATGAAGTGGTAGTAACGGGATATGGCGTTCAGAAGCGTTCTTCCATTTCGGGAAGTGTATCGACTATTAAATCGGAGGAGCTTGCGGATAAGCCAATTCTTCGGGTCGAACAGGCATTACAGGGCCGAATTGCCGGTGTGCAAGTCGCACAGGTATCTGGTTCACCGGGTGCAGGGCTAACCGTTCGAATCCGTGGAACGGGAACCATCAACGACAGTGATCCGCTGTACATTGTGGATGGGATTCCGGTGAACGGGCTTGATTTTTTGAATCCGAATGATATTGAGACCATTAATATCCTCAAAGATGCTGCTTCTGCGGCCATTTATGGTTCCAGGGGTGCGAATGGGGTGGTCTTAATTACCACTAAAGGCGGAAAAAAGGAGGCCACCGGATCGGTTACATACGATGCCTATTATGGAATTCAACGTCCATGGCGTTTGTTGGACTTGTTGAACGCCACGGAATACGCCACTCTTCAGAACGAGGCTTATGTGGCTGCTGGCAAAACTCCGCTTCCAGAGTTTGCCAATCCAGCAGCCTTAGGGCGTGGAACGGACTGGCAGGAGGCTATTTTCCAGAAAGCTCCTATTGCCAGCCATCAGATAACCATGAAAGGGGGATCGAATACTTCTTCCTATGCTTTAACAGGTAATTATTTTGCTCAAGACGGCATTGTGGGAGGAGATAAATCCAGCTTTGAGCGGGCTACTATCCGATTAAACGGAAATAATGAGTTAAAAAAATGGCTGACCGTTGGGAGCAATATTGGCTTTACCTGGTTAGAACGCCGTGCCTTAATTGAAAATAACCAATTCACCTCTCCCCTCTTGCGGGCATTAAATATGGATCCAGTTACCCCTGTTTACAAGCAGGATGGTACCTATGCCTATTCAAAGTACTCAGATACCGATATTGCAAACCCGGTGAACAGCATTGCGCAGACGCACAACCGTTGGAGGACCAACCGATTAGTGGGCGGTATTTTTGCAGAACTCAAATTGGGATCGCATCTTACCTTCAGAAGCACTGGGAGTACCGATATTACCTTTGCAACCGAACGTACGTTCGTCCCACGATTTGATTTGAGCAGTGTCGCATTTTTAAGCGAAGCTCCAGCAGCAGAGAAAAACCTGGTCAACAGTGTAGGCGTCGGGAATTTTAACTGGCGCAACTGGCAACTGGAGAATGTACTAACCTACCAAAATACCTTTGCAGAAGAACATCAACTTAGCCTGATCGCAGGCACAACGGCTTTGAACAATCGGACCGACGCTAGTGGTGGCGCCAACACCAACTTGCCTTCGAACGACCCAAAAGATGCCTATATTTCAAACACCATCGATCCGCTCGGATCGCAAAGCGCCTGGCAGTGGGCCTCTGAGTCCTCCTTACTATCGGTATTTGGAAAAGCAAATTATCAGTTTCGGGAAACGTACCTGTTTTCTGCAACCCTCCGGGCGGATGGCTCCTCTCGTTTTGGTCGCAACAATCGATATGGTTATTTCCCCTCCTTTTCAGCTGGCTGGATTGTCAGCCATGAAGCTTTTTGGCAAGTTCCGACCATCAACTATTTTAAACTCAGGGCAAGTTGGGGCCAAAATGGCAATGACCGAATTGGTGACTATAGTTTCACCACCGTCGTTAACAACGGTCAAAACTACAGCTTCGGTCCGGAGGAGATCATTACCAATGGAAGTGTTGCGCTTAGTGCGGCCAACCCCGATTTGAAATGGGAAACCAGTACTCAAACGAATGTCGGAGTGGATATGGAGCTGCTTCAGGGCCGCTTCCAATTTACAGGCGACTACTACATTAAAAAAACGTCGGACATGTTGTATGCTGCTCCGATTCCATTGGTGGCCGGCACAGCGCCCCCAATTCAGAATATTGCCACGGCTGAAAACCGAGGTTTAGAGTTGGCCTTGGAATACCGTAATTATGATCACCCGGTGAAGTTCAGCCTCGGTGGAAATATAGCATTTATTAAAAGTGAGGTAACTGGTTTAGGAAGAGGAGGCGATCCAGTTCAATCTGGGTTGATTTTCTCTGCCAATGCCTTCGCGGCAAGAACCGATGTGGGACACCCTATCGCGGCTTTTTATGGCTTTGTAACGGATGGTATCTTTCAAAACCAGTCAGAAGTAGAGGCCCATGCGTTTCAAAGTGAAGGGACTGCTCCGGGGGATATTCGGTTTAAAGACCTGGATGGTAACGGGATCATCAATTCGGATGACCGTACTTACATTGGCAATCCAACTCCAGAATTGGTTTATGGATTTAATTCCACCTGGCAATGGGAGGGATTGGAGTTGAGTTTGTTTGTGCAAGGAACGCAGGGCAATGATATTTACAATGGTACTACCCGCTATGATTTTGCGTACGT
>CANHDG010000278.1 GCA_947459365.1 Saprospirales bacterium | reverse complement strand
GCCGCTTTTGCCGAGGGAACAGGCGCTTCCAACGAACAAGGCGGGTATGTGGGACTAGAGCTGCGTCCTAGCCGGTCCATTCGGATCAATGGATTTTTGGATTTGTGGCGGCACCCATGGCTTCGGTACCGTGTTTCGGCTCCCTCCCGGGGCTCTGAATACTTACTTCGCTGCAGTTGGCAACCCAATCGGCAGTTAAACCTCTACTTACTCGCCCAATCAAGAAGCAAAATGCAGAATGCCACCTACCCATTGGAAGGACTCCTTACCACCGAACGGCAGCGATTGCGTTTTCATTTGCAGTATAAAATCCGTCCAGGACTGGAATACCGATGTAGATTAGAATGGATGCAACTGGACACAGAAAACATCCCGACTGGGACTGGTTTTTTAGGCTACCAGGAGCTGGTAGTCAAGCCGCGAAACCGCTCGGTTTCTGGCACTCTGCGGTATACCCTTTTTGATACAGATTCCTACGATTCAAGGGTCTATGCCTTTGAGAATGCCCTTTTTTCGGCTATTTCTATTCCTGCTTTGGCTGGAAGGGGCAGTCGATTTTATGCCAATATTCGTTGGAAAGCCGGAAGAAGTTGGAGATTGGAGGCTCGAGTGGAGGCGAGCTATCTGGATCGTTCGGTGAGTCCAGGTGCCTTGCTAGGATTTCATCCGTTGGCACAGCTACAAGGACAACTCTTCTGGTAAGCTAGGTAGCTCTTTCAGGAGACTGAACACGAGGTCAGATTCGAAGCCCATCCGAATGGCAGCCGCTGCTGATTTTTGGCGCGCTTGAGGATCACCTGTCCACTGCTGCATTTTTTTGGTAAGAAGCCGAACAATCGTAGTGCGATAGGCCTCCTCGTCAATTTCCTTAAAGGCTTGTTCGATACAGTCAGGGTGAATTTTGCGTAGTTGCAGCTCCAGACGTACCCTGATTTTGCCCCAGTTTTTGATTTTACTTCGGACGTACAAGGAGGTAAAACGCTGCTCCTCAAAATAACGGTCTTCCAACAAGGTATTGAACAACGTATTCCCCAACTCATCCGAAAGCCGCAGTTCTTTAATTTTATCCCTCACCTCCAGGGGACAACGCTCCCGAAAAAGGCAAAACCGCTCCAGTTTGACCATCGCCTCATCAGGAGTAAGGGGTTTATCAGAGGCTGACCTCCATTTTCGTTGAAATCCCATTTTTTATTTATAAAAAACTGATAAGAAAATACTGGAAAAGTAAAATAAATTAACTTTTCAAAGCAATTGCATATTTCCAATAGGTTTCCAGCGCGGCAATTTTACAAATCGTCCAACCAGCCTTACCATCTCGAAAACCTCCACGGATCAGGTAGCACTTTATCCATTTCATGATTGGGTTCCAGTACTGCTGAAACCAGAACAATCGTTTCCCATTGGATTTCATCGCTTTGGCACTGATTTGAGCATATTTTCGGGCACGCTCTAAGTGTTCCTCCACGGTGTAATAGCTGTAGTGCAGCAAATCACCCTGAATCCGGGTGGAAATAATTCCCGGATCCAAGACAATTTTATCATGGGGGTTTTGACCACCCCATCGAGCCTGATGCCGGTTGAAGAGTCGTAGTTTGCGGTCTGGATACCAACCAGAGTGGTGGATCCATTGTCCGCAATAATTCGTTTTTCGATTCATCCAGGCCGGAATTGGGTGCTGTTGTTTTTTCCAATGTTGGATAGACGTCTGCAAGGCGCCACTCAACGCTTCATCTGCATCCAAAGACAACACCCAATCGTGTGTAGCCAGCTCTAAGGCCCTGTTTTTTTGTTGGATATGCCCATCGAAAGAATGTTGTTCCACTTTTACCCCCCATTTTTGGCAAATATCAAGGGTTCGATCCGTTGAGAAGGAATCTAAGACCACCACCTCCTCTGCAATTGGAATAACCGATTCGAGGCAGCGTTCAATGTTTTTTTCCTCATTAAACGTAATAATTACAACAGATAAAGGTACCATAGAGCGTAAATGATGGAGTAGCAACTAACTAAGAGGACCGAGGCGTTTCTTATTTTCAATCGCGAGCGCCCAGCGGATTTTTTCAAAAGAATATTTTTGCTGGAAATTTTCAAAAATATCTCTGAGTATATAGGGCTTTTCAAACAATGGAAGCGCACCACAAATAATATCAACTTCCTCTTCTGAAATCCAAGTAGTATAATCTATCTCAAATCCTCGCTCGTACATTACACAAAGGTGGTTTTGAACGGTTCCGAGCGACATATTACGGTGTTGTGCCACTTCTTCAATGGTCATTCCTTTTTTGACTAGGTCATAGGTGATGAATTGAGAGGAACCAGTTAATTTTACCCCTTCGTCGTTTTTGTCTCGGAGAAAGGCTTGAATTTCCCGTACGAATGGGGAGCCGTATTCTTGCAGTTTCCGTTCTCCTACCCCACTGATAATCAGCAAATCCGATTCCATGATAGGGCGTTTATCAGCCATCTCTTTAAGGGTTGCGTCACTAAAAATTTGGTAGGGAGGAATTCCAATTTGTTGAGCGAGGTTTCTTCTCAACAACCGCAGGCGCTCAAACAGTTCATTGGCTAGCAATTGAGTTCGGGATGCAGGCCGAACTTCCGGAGCTTTGCGCTCTTGGGAGCTCTGTACCCGGTCTGGCGGAATGGCCAATTGAACTTTATTGTTTTCAAACAAAACGCCCATCCCCGCTGCAGTGACTTTCAACCAATGGTTCTCATCATAGGCGATTTCGATGTACCCCAAATGCAACAGCTGCATGATCAGGTACATCCAACTATCGAAGGAGAGGTCTTTCCCTTGACCATACGTTTTGATTTGGTCGTATCCACCTTCGATGATTTCCCGATTTCGACTCCCCCTTAGGATATTGACCAGCATATTCATACCAATCTTTTCATTGGCCCGTTTGAGTGCTGAAAGGGCTTTTTGGGCAGCAATCGTGCCGTCAAAATACCTTGGAGGATTTTGGCAAACATCACAGTTTCCACATCGTTGAGGGTACTCTTCATCGAAATAGGCCAACACTGTTTTTCTTCGGCAAACGGGGGCCTCTGCAAATTCATACATCCGGTTTAGCTTCGCCAACTTCAGTTCCTTTTGGGTTGTTTCGCCTTCTGACTGCTGAATCATCTCTCGGTAGGTCATCACATCGGCAAACGAAAAGAAAAGCAAGGCGTCGGATGGCAGTCCATCCCGACCCGCTCGGCCTATTTCCTGGTAGTATCCTTCCAGGTTTTTCGGCAGGTTGTAATGAATAACAAACCGAACGTTGCTTTTATCGATCCCCATTCCAAATGCAATGGTTGCGCAAATGATGGGAACTCGGTCATTAATAAAATCATCCTGAACCTTGCTCCGGATCCGTGCGGGTAACTCCGCATGGTAATAATCAGAGTGGAAGCCTTTTGCATTGAGGTTGTTGGAGAGCTGTTCACAGGATTTACGGCTCAAACAATAGATAATTCCGCTTTGATTGGGACGTTGTTTTAGAAACTCCACAATTTGTTCCATTCTCCTTTGTCCAGGCTTTACTGTCAGAGAAATATT
>CANHDG010000277.1 GCA_947459365.1 Saprospirales bacterium | reverse complement strand
GTAATCAATGTAGCCATGGAAGCCGGCGCCTGTGCCCCCGCCACCCCCATCGGAGTGAACCTGCCCAACTCCAATTGGATTAAAGAACTCTATGGCTCCAAATCAGTCAGCCTCAACAACATCGAGAATGCCTATAACAAGGCAGGTGGGGCCACCGCCACCGCCGAATTCGCCCACGATGAAGCCGAAATTGAACGCAGCCAAAAATACGGCGAACTCTGCGGTAAAATGCACACCGCCCTCCACGAGGTCATCGGACATGCCTCCGGCAAACGCAATCCCGGCGTTCCAGAACCAAATGTAACCCTCAAACAATACTCCAGTACACTGGAAGAAGCCCGGGCCGACCTGGTCTCGCTCTACTTTATGCCCGACCCGCAACTCATCACCTGGGGCCTTCTGCCCGATGCAGAAGCCTACAAGGCCGCCTACGACCAATACATCCGGAATGCCCTGCTCCAACAATACCGCCGCATCCAACCCGGCGATAACCTCGAAGAAGACCACATGCGCAACCGCCAACTGGTAGCCGCTTGGGCACTCGAAAAAGGAGCCAAAGAGGGCGTCATACTCCGGGTTCAACGCGAGGGCAAAGAGTATTACGATATCCAAGACTATCCCAAACTGCGCCAACTCTTCGGCGAATTGCTCCGCGAAATTCAACGCATTAAATCGGAAGGCGACTTTGAAGCCGGTAAAGCACTCGTCGAAACCTATGGCGTAAAAGTGCCCGCCGCGACCGTCGAACAAGTAAAAGCCCGCTATAAATCCCTTCCCACCAAACCGTACTCCGGGTTTGTACAGCCACGCCTGGTCGCTATCAAGGATAAAGAAGGTAAAATCAGAGACGTAAAGGTGGAAAAAGAAAGGAACTTCAAGCAACAAATGCTCCGGTACGGCAAAGAGTACGGTTTCTTGCCTATTTATAACTAGCACCCGAAACAAAAATAAGCTAAAGGCCCTGTCAGATTCCACCCGACAGGGCCTTTTCTATACAAACCATACAGCCGCTGTTGTAAAAAGCAAAGGCCTGTTCAAAAAGAGCCGCTCAAAGCACAATATTCCGCTTAAATGCACAGCCCAGCTCAATAATAGACTCTGTCTTCGCAATCCCAGGAATATTGTCAATTTTGTCGTACAAGATCCGGCGCATGTGCGCATGATCCCGCGCCACAATCCGAATATACAAGGTGTAGGCCCCCGTAATAAAATAACATTCTGTCACCTCCGGAATCAATTTTAAGGCCTCAATAATCCGTTCCGAATCGTGGTCCTTCTCTAACGTCAAGCCCGTAAATGCCGCCCAGTCATAACCCACCTTTTTCTCATTAATTTCCGGCTTGAACCGCTCAATGACCCCCTGCTCCAGCATCTTTCCTACCCGCTGATGAACCATGGTATTCGATATTCCCAACTCCTGAGCAATTGAAGAAAAAGCCATCCGGCCATCTAACTCCAACTGCCGAAGTATCCTCGAATCAAATTCATCCAATTGTATCGCTTCCTGACTCATGCCATTTTTTTTGTTGAAAGACAAAATTACAGGTTTTTAAAAGAATACCCTTTCCTCCTCCCAGAAGAAAACAAGCTTCCTAAAAAATAAATTTAACTCAAATTGTATAAATAAAAATTATTTTGACTTAAAAATACTCAATATCAAGTCAAATTTTATTTTATTTTACAACAAATAAAAAATGTATCTTTGCATTCTAAAATAATTAGAGATGTCCAATCACCCTGTTTCTGCATTAACCGAGCAATACATCGCCCGGGAAGACCGCTTCGGCGCCCATAACTACCACCCCCTGCCCGTTGTGCTTGAGCGAGGAGAAGGAGTTTTCCTTTGGGACGTGGAGGGAAAAAAGTATTTTGACTTTTTATCCGCTTACTCCGCTGTCAACCAGGGGCACTGCCATCCCAGGATCATTAAGGTCCTCCAAGAGCAGGCAGCAAAACTTACCCTTACTTCAAGGGCTTTTCACAACAACCTGTTGGGTATCTGTGAAGAATACTTGGCCAAAACCTTTGGATTCGACAAGGTGCTGATGATGAACTCCGGAGTAGAGGCAGTCGAAACCGCTATCAAACTCTGCCGGAAATGGGCGTATGAGGTAAAAGGAATCGCCCCTGACCAAGCCGTTCTGCTGTTTGCCTCTGGCAACTTTCATGGTCGGACCATCTCTGCAATCTCTGCCTCCAACGATCCTTCCAGCCGGACCGGCTTCGGGCCTTTCGTGCCGGGCATGGAGCGGATCCCCTATAACGATCTGCAAGCACTGCAAGCCGCCCTCGAACAACTCCCTAACCTAGCCGGATTTATTGTGGAGCCTATCCAGGGTGAAGCTGGGGTGGTGGTACCCGACGACCATTACCTCCGGGAAGCTGCTGCCCTCTGTAGAAAACACCAGGTCTTGTTTGTAGTAGATGAAATTCAAACCGGCATTGCCCGGACGGGCAAGTTGCTCGCCACTTGCGGCAATTGTACCTGTCAAAATGGCTGCCAAAACCAACCGGAAGTAAAACCAGATATCCTGATCCTTGGAAAAGCACTCTCCGGCGGAACCCTTCCTGTATCAGCGGTGCTTGCCAATGATCCAATCATGCTGACCATCCAACCGGGAGAACATGGCTCTACCTTCGGGGGTAATCCGCTAGCCTGCGCCGTTGCAATGGAAGCATTGGAAGTGGTAAAGGACGAGCAGCTCGCTCAAAACGCCCAAAAAATGGGGGAACTCTTTCGGGAAGGCCTGCGCGCCATCGCCTCCAATTACCCGCTCATTACGACCGTTCGTGGAAAAGGCTTACTCAATGCCATCGTAATCGACACCACAGAAGAGGCTAGCCTGGCTTGGGATATCTGTATGGAATTTAAAGAAAATGGGCTGCTTGCTAAACCCACCCACGGGAATAAAATTCGCCTCGCCCCCCCTTTGGTGATTACTGAAGATCAAATCAAGGAGGCATTGGCAATTATCGAAAAAACCATCGCCTCCTTTTCCTGATGGAACCGTTTAAAAATACCTTCAACCGGCCCTTGCTCCAACAAGTAGCAAGTGCCTTCTCCAGCGTTCATCCTGATTTTCAGGATGAACGTTTTTTTTCTCTGGTCTTTGATCCTGAGTGGGAGCAACTGGAACTAAAACAACGGATACGGCACATCAGCCGTTGCCTGGGAGCCATATTGCCATCCAACTATCGACAAGCCTTAAAGGTGGTCCAGGAAGTCACCGAACAGCTATTGAAGGAGTCCGGTGAGCAGATGTCCTTTCAATACCTCTTTTTACCCGATTTTGTGGAAGCCTGGGGCGTGGAGGACCCGGAGGCCTCGCTCCCAGCCCTCGAAACAATCACCCGCTGGAGCTCTGCCGAATTTGCTGTTCGACCGTTTATCCTACGGTATCCCGAACTCCTATATGCCCAAATGCTGGACTGGTCCAAGCACCCAAGTCCCATGGTTCGGCGCTTGAGCTCAGAGGGTTTCCGACCGCGCTTGCCTTGGGGAATGGGTATTCCCAGCTTAAAACAAGATCCCGGCCCCATCTTGCCTAT
>CANHDG010000276.1 GCA_947459365.1 Saprospirales bacterium | reverse complement strand
TGAAGAAAAAAGCCTGCCCCCAGGTTATTCGTATCGTCGAGTGGGGAGAAACGGTTTTTGTCTCGCTTACTAAGGGTGCCTTCTATAAAGAGGTTCGTATTGTTAGAGAATCTGTATGATCCTCCCAGTGTGTGGAGTTGTTTTTGTTCTGGGGCGATTAGCTTGACGATTGGTTCAAAGTTGCCCGTGGGTTGGCAGGTGATTGGATCTGGAGGCACCCATTGGTAGACACGCCCATTGGCGCTGTTTTGTGCTTGAATGTAATTGCCCTGTCCTTGTGGGACTTCAGAAAAGCGGGCGGAGTACCTGGCCTTTTGAGGGTCGGTAGAAAAGACGAGAATACTTGCTACTTGGCCAGCGCACAAAGTCGTATCAATAGACTGGTAGAGCACTCGAAAAGGTTCGAAGTTAGACAAGGTATCGATGCCTGAGGCGAAGGCGTTTTGAAGCTCGTCACCTGCTTGGGCCAGGACTGCTCGATTGGCAGGCGACAGATTCAGGTTGCCGCTTGAATTAATACCATCTTGTTCAGAGTAATAATTAAACCAGAGGTGCGCTTTTGAGCTTTTCCATTCTGTTTGAGCGGCTACTGTTGAACGAAGGAAGTTTTGTACGGCGTATTCGAATTCGACAATGATTCGTTTATCTTTTGTGATTAACTGTTTAGCGGTGAAGGTTACTTCGCCTAGGTTGTAGTCAATGATATAGTCATCTGACATACCTCGTTTTAGTAGTTGGCCGTCGATGAATACCCGTTCTGTGCCGGAAAGTATGATGATAAAGCGCTCGCCTTCTGCTCCTTGTAATCGGTAGGGTCCTTGATTTCCTTCTAGTCCTTGGATGAGTTGTCGATGGAATTTCCCTCTAGATATACCGACTCCGACCCATCCACCGGGGGTGTATTTTCCGGGGGCACTAGAGAATTTGGCGCCTTGGATCCGTTTGAAGTAATTGGAAAAGTGGTCTGAAGGTCGGTTAAAATCGAGATCGCCAGCGGATAGTTTTACGTTCATTTTTTCCAACTCGATATAGACTCGATCAAATTCTTGAAGCCGTTGAGTAGAGCCATCGGGTTGGAGCGGCATTGAATTGTCGGAAATGGCAGCTCTTAGTAGTAGGTCATTATCGAGTTTGCCTTGTAATTGGAGGTTAAGATTGGAATTGAAGGCGAGGTTTTGGTTGTTTCCGAGTGATAGGCCGCGGGTATAACTGCCATTTGATTGGATACCTGATTTTGCGAATGGGGAGGATTGTTCTGCTTTATAAGGGGAATAATCGAATGCTATATCATTTAACCGGTTATTGCGTTTTTGGGCTGTGGTGTCAATTCGGAAGGTGGGACTTTCAAGATTAGTGGGGAGGGTACGATACGTAAGTGTGATTTTGGTGGAGTTAGGGTATGCTCTTTTAAGGGTAGAAGTATCAATAAAAACTTGATTATTTATTAGTTGAAAGAGATTGGAAGGGATCATTACCTCTGAAAGGCTGTCTTTTGCTTTCAGAATTGGGGGAAGGATCGTTAGTGTATCTAAGAAAAAAGGAATCTGGTAGGCGTCGATTGTTTTTTCACGCAGGGCAGTATTCTGTGCATCCAGTTGGCTAGGGTGCAAGCAGGCAATTAGGATTGGGATGAAGACGGTGAACAGGCGTTTTCCCATAAGGACAATGGATTTGACGCCGAAGGCAGGAAAAACGTTGTATGGATTGAGTTAGTTTTCAAATATAGGTTTTATTTCCAGGGAGTCGATGGGGGGCACGATGGGTGGTGCTGCTGGAGGGATTGGCTTTAATCTATTCAAGGAGTCTTGGAGTTCTGCTCTGGCTTCTGCGAGCAACATAGAGTCGACTTTTTTTTCAGCCTCATAGAGCAGGGCGGAGCGGCATTCAAGTTGTTTTTTTTTGACGAAGTCCTTGATTTTTTCTTCCACTTTAGCTTGAACGATGCGTTCCTGGTTGGGGCTGCAGCTGGTGAATAACAATAGGGGAAGGAGAAAGCGTCGCATAATTTTGAAAGATTGCCGTTGGCAAGAATTGGTAGACACCACGTACTTGCCAACGGCCAATCTTAGTTTATTTTACCAAGAGTTTTTGAATGCTGGTTCCAGACGTGTGTTCTACACGAATCAGGTACATTCCTGGGGTCAAGGTAGAAGCATCAACTGGGATGGATTCACCAGCGTTGATGTTAAAAAGTGAACGTTGATAGATGATGCGGCCATCGGTTCCAACGAGGCTTAACATCGATTCACCTAACAGTGTTTGAGCGAAGGACACATAAGTAATCGCATTTGTTGGGTTAGGCTTGATTGACATTCCCACAGAATTATTGGCAATCAAGTCTGTTCCAACGGTGCCTGGATTAACAATGATTCCCTTTTCTGGTGCTTTGGCACAGACATTATCCCCTTCTGTCGAAGTAACGCAGACTTCACCATCGTAATTGACCATGTCGATCAGTTCTAGTTCGTCGATGTACCAGCCATCTCCCCCTGTTGCGCCATCGGTTCCGAATCGGAATCGGAAGCCAATGTTGGTGCCATTAAATTCGGCGAGGTCAAAATACGATTGCACCCATCCGTTGGAGCTTCCTGAGAATCCGTCAAGGAAAGGGATAGCGAATGTGCTGTAGCTAACGGCACCTGGATATCCACCGCGGAAGGTTTTTGATTTGCTAAGGCGGGAGTACCCTTGTTCTCCTTCTTTTTGGAACTCAAGGAATCCAGCATCTGCACCTGCTTGGGTTTGGAATCGATTCCAGAATCGAAGTACTGGTTGGTTTCCTGAAACGGTGAGTGGTTCTGCCTTATTGAGTGTCAGGTCTGTTTCTGTCTCCAGGTTATTGCATTTCCAAGCTGCATTTCCTGTTTTTTTGATGGCGGTTTGGAGGAAGAAATCGGTTGCACCCTCAGTTTTAGCTGTGAACCAATCATTTTCGTCATCCATAACATCGCGATAGAGACGGATGGAGCCTTCTGGACCGGCTTGGGCGGCATAGGTAAGGGTTATTTTTTGACCAGATGCTAGGGTACCTAGGTTCCAAACCACCTGTCCGCCGGAAGCGACCCCGCCATTAGAGGCGAAGGTGAGTGTAAGGCCTTGTGGCAACTCATCCGTTACAACAACGTTGGTTACGGGGTCTTCTTTGTGGTTGGTAACAGTAATGGTGAAGCTAGCCAGTTCTCCCGGATTGATAGTGGGGGTGCTAGTTTCCTTTTTAATTTTAAGTTCTTTTACACAAACTTCGATGGGCTCAAAATTTTCTTGACCGTCTCCAGCATCGTTGCTATTGCCTTGGCTTGCGCTAAGGCCTAATCCACGGCGAGCGAAGACTTGGGAGATAAGACAAGTATCTGCTCCGTTGTAATTGATGATATCTGCTAAAATAATAGCGTCTCTTCCATCTACAAAGCCTGGGTTGCAGGGTTGCATTTTCATGCCATCCATCACGAGTTGGATGGCTCGTCCATTTCCGCTGTTGGTATTTTGCCAGTTAGGATCAAATCCATATTTATCAACCATTGCCCAGTAAAGGTCCCATAGCATGTTGTTCCATACTTCACCGATGGGGTGTACGGCTGTATTCTCTGCTACTGCTCCATAGGTAAG
>CANHDG010000275.1 GCA_947459365.1 Saprospirales bacterium | reverse complement strand
GTTGGGATAGGCTTCGCCGTATTCAACGAATTATTGCTTTCGTACTCGTCAGAGCAAACAACTGGCTCCGCAAGGGTAGTGAAATTAACAATAGCAGAGTGAACAGACAAAATTGAATCGCAAAGGGACTGAACGCGGTACTGATAGCTAGTTCCTGCTGTCAAACCATTTAATAAATGCGCAGTACCAATCAAACCTGTAACAGTGGTCCAGTTGGTAGCATTTAACGCCTTGTATTGCAACACATAACCCATGGCACCACTGACTGGGGTCCAGTTAGCAACAGCGCTGGTTTGTGAAATATTGGTTGCATTCATTCCTATTGGAGCAGCACAAAGCGTACCCGTAACTGGAGGCAAAGCTCCTGGTGAACTCAACAACGGAAAACGAGGGCCATTAGGAGCAAACAGGGCTTGCATCCGCGCTTTTTGGCCAGCTGTGAATGCATTCATACAAGCGTCGTCCGTGTAGTCCATGTAGTTCATAAACATGTCGCCGTTCGGACCATTGCTACAGCTTACCGCAGGAAAAGAAGGGCATCCATAATTCTCATCTGCCTGATTAGGGGTATCTGTTACCAGATCTGATCCCACGCAAGAAATGCCGTCGTCGCCCCAAATATGGCGAAGGTTCAACCAATGACCCACTTCGTGTGTAGCGGTACGACCCTTGTTAAAAGGAAACAATGCCGTGCCAGAACTTCCGAAATATTGGTAGTCTATTACCACCCCATCGGTTGCAGCAGCACCTCCTGGAAACTGAGCGTACCCCAAAAGTCCACTTGTTAAGTTACAAACCCAGATATTCAGGTATTGATCTCGGGGCCAAGCATCCAAACCACCTGCGGCAGCGTATTTGACCGCGTCATTCGGTTCAAAACCAGTAACATTCGTTTGCTGACGACGGATTCCATTCGTGGCATTGCCTTGAGGATCCCGGGCAGCCATTACAAAATTGATCTCACAATCTGCAGAAATCGACTGAAATGCCACAGGAGTATTGACCGCATCTGCGTTAAGACGGCGAAAATCCTGGTTCAAAATAGCAATCTGAGAATAAATTTGGTCATCGCTGATGTTCTCAACGGCAGAATTCCAGATTACATTTACTACGACAGGAATAGTTACTACGATTCGCTCTTGAGCTCCTCCCAAAGATTGAATATATTCTTGGGTGTGACGCTCTATTTCTTCCACGCGGGAACGAAAAGCAGGGGAATCAGACAAGTGTTGGTGGAAAATATCTTCTGCTGCACAAGTGCGCTGCGCATTTATATTTCCATAAAAAAGAAATATAAATAGCGTTAGAAGGTGGGGAAACCGCATAATAACCGACTATTTTAGATGAGTAAAAGAAGTATTAAAATAGATTAAAAAACGTGAATCAAACTTCGCTGAAATGAATCCAAACAAAAAGACTCGGCGCAAAGGTAACAATATTCGCTTTTTTTGCAAATTTTTTTATGAAAGGAGAAACTGAAATGGCCTAAGGCAACCTCCAATGAAAACAGAGGCTGATCGAATGCAAATTTCAACCTCCCTTCTTCAAAAATTTACATTTAAAGCCCTCAGCCTGTGTTTATTATAAATCCAAACGGTTTGTCCAACAATGATTCGGATCTTAGAGTCGTCTTTTCTCTTTGAAATCGGTCGCATTTTTACCGATATTCACAAAAAAAAGATCTGTTATTTTTTCGTTTTGTAAAAAACAAGCAATTCGTTACGAGAAAAAAAGGACTTTCAGCCCCCTGGATAGACGGGTTAATAAGACGTACTCCCTTGCGAAGCTCTTGGAAAAAACAAAGCGAAATCAACAGTCGCTAAAAATCGCTTCCCCACTTTTAAGCAAACGCACCCCTGAACAAAACTCCTTACAAGAAGCTACGAACAAATGATACCAAGGCATGGTGACATTGGCTGCTAATGTAGAGTGGATATACCCGCTCTTCTACCTAGAATCACACCAAAGAGGAAGACAAAACAACTAAAAATGGGTCAAAGCAAATCGGGAGTTTGGCCACTTTGCCAAGACTGAGCGAATTGCCCCCAGTAAAGCAGCACTTTCGTTCTACTGGGAAATTCAGAATAGATTTCTCCTGCTTGAAGCCGTTCAATTACGTGCCGGGTGGCCTTGGAGACTCCATCAGGCAGGTGATCAGCAGCAAACCACACTACATCCCTGAATTTTTTCCGTTCAAGGGGCTCTGGGATTCCAACAAAATCGTCGACCTTAAAATACAGGACCAGAAGCTGCTCGTTTTTTTTCAACTTATGTCGATGCAGTACGTGCACTAACTGCATTTTGGCAGGATCTACGCGGATCCCCGCTTCCTCCATGGTTTCTCTAGCCAAGGCTTCTCGCGCGAACTCACGGTCCTCCACATTGCCGCCGACCAGCGAAAATCCCCCGCCATTTTTTATAGTTTGATGTAAAAAAAGCAGCTTACCATCCCGCTCCAAAATCAGCCTGACGGCGAAAATCAACATAATATCTTGTGTTTATTCCTGGTAGATATCCAACAATGCCACTTCAATCGCAGCAGGTTTTATTCCCTGAGTAAGCAACTCTTTTTGCTTGGCTGCCTTCAGCTGCCGCACCGTTGCCTGTGTTTGATCGAACAAAGCAATTTGTTCCTGCGTTTGAAGCAACCGACGAATACTTCCAAGAGTTCCTTGTTGAATATTTTTTAACTTCGCCTGATACTGCTCTGGAGCACTCTCTTTCAATCCTTGGATGGATCCCAGGTTTTTTAGCTTCCGAAGCTGTACCTGCTGCAACCGATCCGACTGGCTCTGATTAAGGTGGTATTTCGCAGTAAGCTGGGCTGTGGACTGAGACGCCAACTCCTGAATAGAGGCGTCTGACTTTTGGGAGAGGGCAAAGCCTTGAATCCCAAACAATATAACAAAGGCAAGCAATAGCTTTTTCATAGTAGAACTGACTGAATGATGGCTCAAAAGTAACCAGACTCTTCTTTTTTTTCTCGTAAAATCTAAAATTCTTTTATTTTTAGCAAGTTTTGTGGAAAGCCCAACACATATATTGCACTGTGATGTGTACGATTGTCCCGGACTTTTTACCTTTGCGCTGCTTTTTTACCAAGATTTAAATTAGTCCACTATGAAAAGAGTCGTTGTCACCGGACTTGGAGCGCTTACGCCCATCGGAAATAACGTGAAAGAATACACGGAAGCCCTTCAAAAAGGCCTCAGTGGAGCCGCACGCATTACCTTGTTTGACTGCTCCCAGTTCAAAACACAGTTTGCCTGCGAAGTAAAAAACTATGTCGCAGAAAACCATATCGAAAAGAAGGAAGTGCGCCGAATTGACCGCTTCACTCAATTTGCGCTGGTTTCTACCGCAGAGGCACTTCAGGATTCTGGCTTAGACTTAGAAAAAGTAGATAAAACAAGAGTTGGGGTTATCTGGGCGTCTGGAATCGGAGGCTTGACCACCTTGGAGAAAGAAGTAGAAGAGTTTGTATTAGGAAGTGGAGTACCTAAACATAATCCGTTCCTGATCCCTAAAATGATCTCTGATATTGCAGCCGGCATGATCTCTATGCAATATGGCTTCATGGGAATCAACTATGCTACTGTCTCGGCCTGTGCCTC
>CANHDG010000274.1 GCA_947459365.1 Saprospirales bacterium | reverse complement strand
TGTGGTGGAAAATGGAACCAGAGCAAAGGAGTTCCTGGTCTTTGAACAAGATAGTAGCTCTGGCAAAGCCCTCCAGTCTAGAGCCAACCTAATTGCACCCGATATCTTCCCGTTTGAAGTCACCGATTCTCTTGGCGTATTCCTCTTTCATGTAGAATACCAATTATCATCTTACCCTGCTTCTAAACTTTACCTGATCCGCAATCGACGTTACCTCGGATCAGGGCCCGACTTTTCGTTCCAAGGCCGCTCCTACCCTACTATTCGATTCCGTGTAAAAGAAGCCATCGGAAACGAACAAGAAGGAAGTGCGGAAATCGAAGGCAATGGAGAAGAGTGGTATGCCAAAGGACTGGGTTTGGTGTACTATCGAAAAACCTATGGAACCTCGGGCCAATTAGTTCGGGAATACAAGCTGAAGGATCGCTGGGATATGGCTGATCTTGAAAAAAGAGCGGCAGGCAGGTTCCAGGTCACATTACCCCTCTGAGTTGGATTGTTTCCTGTATAGGTAATAGGAATAGAAGCCGGGTATCAAGACCATTATTGCAATGAGTGTCAGGAGAACTGTCACCTGATAGCGGGTAGGTAAAAATAGACTTAAGCCACTTATCATTATACCGCCAGCAACCCATATTTTACTGCCTAACTGGTGGGTTTTTCGCCAGTTTTCTTCATTTTCCAAGGTCCAAGGCAACCGAATCCCAAAAAAGTAATTAGGCTTAACGCTGTGCATTAAGTTGCCCGTATAAGCCAAAAACAATCCAAGTACAACAAATAGAACGCTCCCCCCTACCTCACCAGTAATGGCAGAACGAACAATCATCAGGCCAATCAGGCCTAGCAATAACACCGTGGCGAGGGCCATCTTACTCAAGCTCTCCATGGATTGGCCCTGTGCGCGCTTGGGGTCCACATGGTGAATATTGGTTAGTAACAAATAGGTTAGGAAGCCCACCCCGCCTAAAATACCAACGACCGCCCAAAGCTCCGATTTGGAACCATACCGATCTGGAAGACCGTCTGCCCCAAAATGAACTGGAACGCTTTCCGGAAGGGCTGCCCAGACGGAACTGAGATAGAACGCCGGGGCCATAAGAATCAAAACGGCTAGGCCGTGTTGCAAAATCGATTGCTTTTTCATACTTCGCTTTGTTTCTTTTTATCAGACGAAAGGACCAATAACCAGCGGACAAGTTCGTCCAATACGGTGGTATTCAAAGCGTAATAAACGAACTGACCACTTTTCCAGGAGGTCACTAAATCGGCTTGTCGAAGTAAGTCCAAGTGGTGCGAAATGGTCGGCTTTCCAAACGGAAAGTGATCGGCAATCTCTCCAGCCGAAAGGTCTTTTTCTCGCAGCAACTCTAGTATCTCCCTTCTAGTGGGATCGTTTAATGCTTTAATAACCGTTTTCAAACCCGCTGTTCATTTTTATATTTCGACAAATATCGAATTATTTTTTAGAAAGAAGAAAGAATCGCGCTGGCAATCTTAAAAAAAAATTCTACATGTGTTTTACTGCGTCCGGCAGGTCGTAAAAGGTGGGGTGTCGGTAAACTTTGTCATTAGATGGCTCGAAAAAGGCCTCTTGGTCTTCGGTGGAAGCGTGAATGTGTTTGGACTCCACTACCCAGATGCTCACGCCTTCGTTTCTCCTGCAATATACATCGCGGGCATTTTCAAGGGCCATGCGCTCGTCTGCCGCGTGCAGGCTGCCCACATGCTTATGACTTAATCCTTGTTTGGAACGGATAAATATTTCCCACAATGGCCATTCTTTCATAACACTTAATTTTTGGGCAAATATACAATCCGCCAGCCAACCTTGGTAGGCTTGAAAGGCTTGATTTTTTGGATGGGGCGTGTGCGACCTGTTCCAAGGTAAAATACCGGCGTTTTGGGCTTAATTTCCACCCCCCATTTTTTCTTAACGAAGAAATAAAACTACCTTTGTCCAATTAAGACTCCTTTTACTGGCAATACTAACTTGATTTTTATGGTTGTTAAAAATTACCTTCCTTTTCTGGCCATCCTTCTGGGTGGGATTTCTTTTCCATTCCTCAGTACTGCTCAGGTGAAGGGCGGCGTTAAAATCGGCTTGAACATTTCCAATCTAAAAGGGCCGGCCGAAACGGATCTGGACAAAGGAACGGTGCTTGAATCTACCGATAACTATACTGGGTTCCATATGGGCCCCTCTTTTTCCATTCCCTTCAGCGACCGATTTGGCGTCCGTGGAGAATTATTGTACTCCAAAAAGGGGTTCAAATACAGCTACCAAGGTACAAGCCCTCGCTTGTTTCAATACGATAATAACCAGGGTATTGGAGGGACCATCGGTCAGGCAAACCTGGGTCTGTCCGTTAATTTTGTTAATTTGGATGTGCCTTTGATGGCTTATGCGCGGTTGGGGAAACTGGAATTAAGCGGCGGTGCTTACCTCAGCGTCTTGTTCCAAAAGGTTGCAGATGGCGCACTACAATACAGTTGGAAAAACCTGGACGGGACAGAGGGACAGATTGAATTGCTACAGGTGCACAATTATAATAAAGACGTGATCGGAGGAGCCGATGACAGCCAAACCATCTCCACCCGGGTCAACGGACGCAACGTTACCCTGCCACGCACCGTAGGGGCATACTACGATTTTCCGGAAGATAAAGGAAATCTCTACAAAAGCTTGGATTATGGATTGATCGGTGGGGCCTCCTTCTATATCAGTAGCACCCTTTACGTAGGTGCCCGACTGCAGTATGGCTTCGTTGACCTCACCAATAACAATGCCGACATGTCGCGTCACCTTGGTTATCCCTTTAACCGGGAAGACAAAGACTACAACTACAACATCCAAGTAAGTGTCGGTTTCAACCTATAAACCTGCCCTTGACTTCTCATTCATCACGCCCTAACCGCTACGAAATCATGCAAAAAGGCTTATTACTCCCTATTTTCTTACTAACTGTACTGACCTGGTGGGGATGTTCCAAGGATCGGCTGGAAGGAACTGAGTTGGCAGATTCTTCCGCAGAGTTTGCCTTCCCGCTGTTTAATACTTCCCTTCAAATTAGCGACCTGGTCAATAATATTCTGGAGGAGAATGCTACTGGTGATACCATTATTTTCAATCCGGACAAGACCATTACGCTTTTTTACTCTGGGGATGTTTCGGAGACCAAAGCGACTAGTATTTTCCGTTTTTTTGAAAATGCTATTGTACCCGTTGATTCCTCGTATTCTGAACTTCCTGTGAAAGCGCCCGATGGAGTCACCGTATACCGGGCGGACTTGAGTGGGGGTACCCTTGCGGTGGTGATTCGGAACACGTTAAATGAGAAGATCAAAGTTCGATTTTTTATCCCCAATATGTCCATCAATGGCGCCATCTACACCACTCCTCTGGTAGAGATCGCAGCTGGCGGAGTGTATATTACCCCACAGATTGAATTGGATGGATGGGCACTTGCGGCAGTTGACAACCTAATTTCTTTTGAATATGAAGCATTTCGGGAAGATGGAACTCCTCTTTTGCGGATTCCACCTGCTCAGGGAGTGCCTGCGATTTTTGTGACCTTACAAAATCTAAGCTTTTACTACTTGGAAGGTTATTGGGGAAAAG
>CANHDG010000273.1 GCA_947459365.1 Saprospirales bacterium | reverse complement strand
TCTGCAACCAGTTTTTGCAGGGTATCCTTAGCATCTCCGAATAGCATCTTTGTTTTACTGTGGAAGAACAGGTCGTTTTCGATACCGGCATAACCAGCCTTCATGCTGCGTTTCATCACAATTACATTTTTTGATTCCCACACTTCAAGAACGGGCATACCATAAATGGGGCTTGCTGGATCATTTAGTGCTGCGGGGTTAACGACATCATTGGCGCCGACTACAATAACGACATCTGCTTTTTTAATTTGTTCGTTGGCTTCCTCGAGGTCGTAAAGTTTGTTGTAAGGAACATCCGCTTCCGCTAGAAGTACGTTCATATGACCGGGCATACGGCCAGCAACTGGGTGGATAGCGTAGCTTACGGTGACGCCATTGCTATCCAAGAGATCATCTAGTTCCTTACAAATTTTTTGTGCTTGCGCGACTGCCAAACCGTATCCTGGGACAATTACAACTGATTCGGAATAATTGAGTAGGACAGCTGAGTCAGTGACGGAGATTTCTTTAATGGTTTGGTCTCCTTTTTGTTGCGCCCCTGCTTTTGTTGCGCCCCCGAAGCTGCCTACCAAAACATTCATTAGTGAGCGGTTCATGGCTTTACACATCAAGACGGTGAGGATACTTCCGGATGCGCCTACCAGAATACCTCCAACAAGCATAATCAGGTTATCGTAGATAATACCTGCCGCTGCTGCTGTCAGACCGGTACAGGAATTGAGCACGGAGATTACCACAGGCATGTCGGCGCCGCCAATCGGTGCCACGAAAGAAAAACCGTAGATGATTGCGATTCCAAACAAGACCAGTCCCCAGACCAAGCCCATTTGCCCGGCGCCCCAAACGATGTAGGCAATCATTCCGAGGATAACAGCCAGAAGGGTTAGGTTAACAATGGTATGTCGAGGCAATGTGATGGAGGAGTCTTTTACGAGGTCCTCCAGCTTGGCGTATGCAAGCAAGCTGCCTGAAAGCGAAACGGCCCCAAAGAACATGGTAAACAGCACCATTAGCAGCCCAGTTGGGGTGGGGTGGTTTTGGATGTAAAGGTATTTTAGTTCAGCGATTGCCAACAACGCTGCACAGCCGCCCCCGAGTCCGTTAAACAGAGAGACCATTTGAGGCATTGCTGTCATTTTTACCCGGTAAGCGGAGAACCATCCAGCCCATCCACCTAGGCCTAATGCAGCATAAATCAGCACCAGTTTGATGGTACGGTTGTCCCCCTTATCGAACAGTGAGGAGGGGTGAAGCATGAGGGTTCCAAGTACTGCTATTCCCATACCAACAGCGGCAAGCTGATTGCCCTTCCGTGCGGAGTCGGGATGGCTGAGCATTCGTAGGCCTACCACAAACAGGATAGCAGCGATAAAATAGATAAGGTCTAATATATAGGTAGGTATCATCTTTATTTCTTTTTCTTTTTAAACATTTCCAGCATTCTGTCCGTAACGGCGAAGCCACCTACTACATTCAGCATTCCGAATAATACTGCAACGAAGCCGACTGCCAGGGTGACATAGTCAGTAGGTTTAGCATTGAACATGACAATAATTGCACCGACCAATACTACACCGTGGATCGCATTGGCACCGGACATCAGAGGGGTGTGAAGTACTGCTGGAACTTTTGAAATTACTTCGATCCCCAGAAGTATGCTGAAAGCAAGCAAATAAATTAGCAACAGGTGCTCGTGAAAAAAGGATAATAATGCAGACATAGGGTGTCGATTTTTAGGCGGATGTGATGCAGCTGCCTTTAATTATTTCATTGTTGAAATCAAGTTGTAAACTGCCGTCTTTGCCGATCATCAGTTTCAGGAAATTGGTTACATTATTTCCGAAGAGGGTGCTGGCATCTTCTGGCATCTTTGCTTGCAGATTAGAGTCTCCGATGATGGTTACCCCGTTGTGGACCACTGTTTGCTCATTTTGAGTCAATTCACAGTTGCCTCCGGTGGAGGCAGCAAGGTCAACGATGACACTTCCTGGTCGCATCTGCGAAACCGTATCTGCAGTTACCAAGATAGGGGCTTTTCGTCCGCGTACTTGGGCGGTGCAAATAATTAAGTCCGCTTTAGAGGCTCTATTTTGCACTTCGGCTCGTTGTCGGGCTAGGAATTCTTCACTTTGAGCAACGGCATATCCACCGGCTCCTCGGTCATCTGCGGCGCCCTCCACTTGTACGAACTTGGCACCGAGGCTTTCCACTTCCTCTTTGGCCGCCTGACGGGTATCAAATGCCTCTACAGAGGCCCCCAGCCTGCGACAGGTAGCAATGGCTTGTAGTCCAGCAACACCTGCACCCAATACCAATGCTTTAGCCGGCTTAACAGTTCCTGCAGCGGTTACCATCATAGGAACATATCTACTTAAAGCAGCAGCGCCTACCAAGACCGCTTTAAATCCAGCGATACCTGCCATAGAAGATAGTACGTCCATAGCCTGGGCCAGGGTAGTTCTTGGAATCATGTCCAAGCTGAATCCTGTGACTCCTTGTGCTTGAAGTGCTGTATTAATTTCCGGATCAACAAAGGGTTGGAAAAGGGCAATAGCGGTGGATCCCTTTCGGTAAGAGGTAGTCGGGAGTGGATGGATACTGACTACAAGATCGGCCTGCGAAAGCAGATCTGCTCTACTCACCAATTTGCCGTGAGCAGCATACTGCTCATCTGTGAAGAACGCTCGTTCTCCAGCTCCTTGTTCGACTAGGAATTGAAGACCGGGGGTGCTTAATTTAGCGAGATTTGCGGGTGTGAGGGCAACGCGAGGATCACGCTCTTCTCTTATGAGTCCAATTATCATTACTATTGTTTGGCTGTATCTGTTTAGAAGGGCGAAAATAGAGCGTTTTGCTTATAAAAAAACAACTGGATGTTTTTTTTATAAAGCACTTGCCAAATAATTTATTTTCAAGAATAGACGGTAGGTAGCAGACTGGTATCAACTGCCTTTTAGGATGGAAGCCAGTACTTTTGCCAGATCGGATGCTGGGAGCCGTCGAACTAGGATTTTTTTCTGCTCGTCTAGCAATACCAAGTTTGGCAGGGCTTGAGTAGCATACATTTTTTCAATATTTGAATTTTTGGAAGCGTCGTAAACGCAGGTCCACCCTGGAAGTTTAGAGCTGGCATATTGTTTCCAGTCGTCCACAGATTCCACGTCTGTGGTTACGGCATATACTTGGAGGCCTTTATTTAAGTAGGGTTTGGTTTGTTCGTATACCTCTGGGGTGGCGAGTTGACACTGTGTACATTGTGGATGGAAGAAATAAAGCAAGGTATAGGCGGCCTGTTTGCTGTATAGAGGAATGATGTTTCCAGAAGTGTCAGGCAGTTCGATATTGGGAGCAATTCTTCCTGGGACCGTTGGTCGGTAGGAGTTTGCTTTAAATTGGAGCCGGAGCCAAGCTGCTGTATCCAGTTCAACTGAGCTAGCATTGGGGAAGTATTGGTCAAAAAGGTAAACCAACATGGTTTCGTTGCCACCATAGGAAGGTTGGTCGAACCGTTCCATGAATAATTGGAGCAAGGCGTTTCGGAAGGCAGGTTTTCCCACCGTTTTTTTCAAAGAGGCATCTAGGTTTGCTTTTACGGAGTCTAGTTGGCTGGGCTGAAGTTGCAT
>CANHDG010000272.1 GCA_947459365.1 Saprospirales bacterium | reverse complement strand
ATGTGTCAAACGCTTTCTATAGTTATCCCAGCCTACAACGAAGAACGGACCATCCACCGAATTCTCGATATAGTAAAAGCCGTTGAACTCATTCAAGGTATCCAAAAAGAAATCATCATCACCAACGATTGCTCAAAAGATGATACCGAGGGCGCCATTCGGCGCTATATGGACGCTCACCCTGAGCTTAATATACAATACCGTAAACACGAGGTAAACAAAGGAAAAGGAGCCGCCCTCCATACCGGTATTCGGGAGGCCACCGGAGATTATATCATCATCCAAGACGCCGACCTGGAATACGACCCCGAGGAGTACAATATCCTGCTTCGCCCTATCCTGAATGGATACGCCGATGTCGTGTATGGATCCAGGTTCATGGGCGGCCGCCCCCACCGAATCCTTTTCTTCTGGCATAGTATTGGTAATAAATTCCTGACCTTCCTCTCCAATGCCTTCACCAACCTCAACCTTACAGACATGGAAACTTGTTACAAGCTCTTCCGTGCTGATATGTTGAAAAGCCTGCGCTTGAAAGAAAACCGATTCGGTTTTGAACCAGAGGTTACCGCCAAAATCAGCCGACTCCCAGAAGTGCGCATCTATGAAGTAGGTATTTCGTATTACGGAAGATCGTACGCCGAAGGCAAAAAAATCGGGGCCCGTGATGGATTCAGAGCCATTTATTGCATCCTGAAATACAACCTTTGGTCTAAATAAATTGTCTTACTACAATCATCTTTAACTCAATTAAAACATACTGAACGAATATGCAATCGGATGTAGCGGCAGTAGATGCACTGGCAAAATCATATAAAGAACTGTCCAAAGAGATCGGCAAGGTAATCGTAGGACAAGACGAAGTCGTCCGGGCGGTTATTATTTCTCTTTTTTCCAATGGACACTCCCTGTTAGTCGGAGTACCTGGCTTGGCTAAAACCTTGCTGGTCAGCACCATCGCAGAAGTACTGGACCTGGATTTTAAACGAATCCAATTTACGCCTGACTTGATGCCTTCAGACATTACAGGCTCCGAAATCCTAGATGAAGACCGGCATTTTCGGTTCATGCGAGGCCCAGTATTCGCCAATATAGTTTTGGCGGATGAAATCAACCGTACGCCTCCCAAAACGCAAGCAGCCCTCCTGGAAGCCATGCAAGAGCGTTCTGTGACCGTGGGTGGACAACGGCACGCTCTCCCAGCCCCTTTCTTTGTGCTAGCTACCCAAAACCCAATCGAACAGGAGGGTACTTACCCGCTCCCAGAAGCACAGCTCGACCGCTTCATGTTCAATATCCCACTTACCTATCCTACTTATGAGCAGGAATTAATGGTAGTAAAAAATACGACCTCCTCCCACAAAGTCGAGCTAAAACACATCCTGAACAGCGAACAAATCCTGAACTACCAGCAATTAATTCGCAAAATACCTGTCAGTGATAACGTGCTCGAATATGCCGTTGGCCTGGTAACGAAAACCAGACCTGGGACCGCCGGTGCGACCAAGGAAACCAATAATTACCTGAGCTGGGGCGCAGGCCCACGTGCAAGCCAATACTTGGTCCTAGGAGCGAAGTGCCACGCAGCCATCCACGGAAAATACGCACCCGATATAGAAGATGTAAAAGCCATTGCAAACTTGGTGCTTCGTCACCGTATCGTTCGCAACTATAAAGCAGAGGCAGAGGGAGTTACGGAGGAAAATATCATTGACTCCATGCTCTAAAGAGTTTCTCGCTTTTCCATAAAAAAAACGTCCACAGAAGTACCCGGTGGACGTTTTTTTTATGGAAAAATCCACTATAGCTTGGTAAAAATAAAGTCTGTGATTTTCGTAAATAAATGACGGGTAGCATTTTCCCCATAAATCCCATGATTCCGATTTGGATAAGAATAAGAATCAAACGCTTTTCCGGCTTTGATCAAGGCATTCATCAGCTCTACGGCCTGTTGCCAATGTACATTGTCATCCGCTATCCCGTGGCACAACAAATAGTTATCCCCCTTCAATAAAGAAGCATAATTGACCGGTGAGTTCGTCTCATAGCCCTTGCTATTATCAACAGTAGTATGCATATACCGCTCCGTATAAGCCGAATCATACCATTTCCAGTTGGTAACAGGCGCTACTGCTACCGCCATTTTAAAGACATCCGCCCCTTTTAACACACAAGAAGTACTCAAATATCCGCCAAAACTCCATCCCCAAATACCAATTCGCTGTGGATCCACATAGGGTAGACTACCCAAATAACGGGCCGCAGCAATCTGGTCTTCTGTTTCATAGCGACCTAATTCCAATTGGGTACACTTCTTAAAATCCCGACCACGCCCCCCAGTACCCCGGTTATCCACACTCACTACAATATATCCATTCTGAACCAACAATTGATGCCAAGAACCCATATATCCATCGTATTGATTTTGAACAGTTTGAGATCCTGGGCCTCCGTAAATATCAAAAAGTACCGGATAACGCCTGCCCGGCTCTAAACTGTCTGGACGAAGCATCCAACCATTTAGCTGTTGACCTTCCGAATTCGTGAACGACCAGAAACGCTTGTTGACCAATCCAAACTCCTTCCTCCTATTAATCAGGTTACGGTTGCTGGTCAGGGTATCGAGTACCCGCCCGCTGCGCTCGTGTAACGTAACTACCGGAGGTGTATTCGCATCCGACCAGCGTAGGGTGTAATAATCAAAGGTGGGACTGAAAGCAGGTACCGAATGCCCTGCCCACGGAGTCATTAAGCGTGCAGGACTCCCATTGAGATCTCCTTCCCAAACTTGCCGGTCCAATGGCCCAGGAGTAGCTGTTTGGTAGTAAAATTTTCCAGTTCGCTCGTTTACACCATAAAAAGCAGTCACATCATACGAACCCTCCGTCAAAGGACGTATCATACTACCACTGATGAAATCGTATAAATACAAATGGTTGTACCCGCTGCGCTCGCTCGCCCAGACGTACTGAGTTCGCTCCTCCAGGAACCGAAGGTGATCTTGTACTTCTACATAGGCAGAATCGACCTCCTGAAGCAGCAGTTCCTCATCAAACGAAAGCTGTTTCTTAAGCCCATCAGGAGAGAGTAAAACCAAATCCAAGGTATCCTGCATACGGTTCAACCGGGTAACCACTAGATTGAACTTGCTCGCCCAGTTCAGGCGAACTAAATAGTCATCCAGTGCAAGTTTAATATCTGGAACGGGAGCTAATTGGGCATTCTCTAAGTCATAAATATGTACAGTGACCTTGGAATTAGCTGCGCCCACCTTGGGATATTTGAAGGAAGATTGCCGGGGGTACATTCCTTTTTCATACCAGGTCAACGGCATTTCGGGAACCTCCCGCTCATCAAAACGTAAAAAAGCCAGCCGAGCACCGTCTGGATTCCAAGCCAACGCTTTCATGCCATCCCCACTCACTGGACTAAATTCCTCTTCATACACCCAATCGGGAAGTCCGTTAATAATGGCATTGGTCTTCCCGTCTGTGGTTACCCGCTCCAGGCGTTGATCTATCAGATGCCGAACATATAAATCATTGTTCATCACAAAAGCGGCCTTCCGACCGTCTGGGGAGAGCAGGACCTCCTGGGCAGGAGCACCCTCATTCACCGGAATGACCTTCCT
>CANHDG010000271.1 GCA_947459365.1 Saprospirales bacterium | reverse complement strand
GGCCGCCATGGCGCGTGGCTAACCAAAGACCCCGCTGAAGCGTCTATGTATGCGCGCGAAAATGACAGGAACGAATCCAACGGCCTGCCCTCCCTCCTAAACAACTACGTCTTCCCCATCTCCGGGAAAATGGTCGTCGGAACTACCCAAGGGATCTATCGTTTTGACCCAACCACCCAACGGTTCCACCCCGATAGCCTTTTTAACCTCCAATTAGGCGGTATCCAATGGGTAAAACACCTCTGTCAGGATCCCAAAGGAAATATTTGGTACGTGACCGATCAAGAAACCGGTATGCTCCAAGTCCAGGATGATGGCCTTAAAAAAACCATCCACAAAAAACGATTCCCGCAGTTGCACGGTAAATTGGTTGGCGGCTTCGAACACATTTACCCTTTTGACGAACACAACGTCCTTCTAGGAGCAGAAGAAGGTTTCTACCTGTTTGACCCCTCCACTCAAAACCCCAGCGACACCAGCCTTCCCCTCCGTATCCACAGCGTCGTCCTCCACACCGAAAAAGATTCCGTGCTCTTCGGAGGACAATTTATCCAAAACCAACAACTCAGCCAACAGCAACCCTCCGATCAAATTCCTGAACTCGCTTCCTGGCAAAACAACCTGCGCTTCCAATTCGCAGCCATCCACTACAACGACCCAGATATCCTACAATACAGCACCCGAATCCTCGGCCTGGAAACAAAATGGTCCGAATGGAACACCCTCACCCAACGAAGTATCAATAATCTCCCACCAGGAAAATATACCTTCCAAGTGCGCGCCCGCCGACTGGATGGCTTGGAAAGCACCATCGTCTCCTACCAATTTCGAATCCAACCACCCTGGTACGCCGGCAAAGCCGCCCTGACAACGTATGTCCTGGCCCTCATTGCCCTGATTGCAGGACTCCAAATCCGCCAGCGACGCAAATTTGAAACTGAAAAAGCACTCCTCCAAAAAAGACACCAGCAAACAGAAGCCCAACAACGGCTGGAGGTTCAACAAACACAAGCCGAACTCAGCACCATCCGAAATGAAAAACTAGAAGCAGAAATCCAGTTCAAAAACCAAAAACTGGCCGCTACCACCATGCACCTGGTCCAAAAAAATGAAATGCTGGTCACCATCAGCGAAACCCTCCGACAGGTGCTAGAACAAAGTACCAGCGCAGCCGTCAAAAAAGACCTGCGTCAAGTACTTAACTTACTTAATTTCGACCAAAAACTCGATGAAGACTGGGAACAATTCGCTCAATACTTCGATCAGGTACACGTTAACTTCCTCGGTAGAGTCCGCGAAAAATTCCCTAAACTAAGTCAAAACGACTACAAACTCTGCGCTTACCTGCGCATGAACCTCAGTACCAAGGAAATCGCCAGCCTAATGAATATCTCCGTAAGAGGTGTCGAAGCAAGCCGGTACCGCCTTCGAAAACGCCTGGAATTACCCAACGAAACCAATTTAAACGAATTTATAATGCAACTTTAATCCATTAATAGAATGGACGTTCCCCATTGCACGGTAATCGAATTGGAAACCTGATTCCTACCGCCCTCTTAGCAGGTAAATCAGCACATGGGCAATACAAGCCTTAGTACTTCCAAATTGCCTCCCCAAAATCGTAATCCAGCAAAACCTCGTCCAACAGTGGATCCATACCCAAACGATAGCCCTCCTTTAAATCAAAACCCCAAATTTTTGCCAAATTTTGCCAATAAGTAGCTACCAGACTCCCCCGAGTCTCTCTAATGATATCATAACAAGACGAACTGGTCTGTCGCTCAATCATTTTTATCAAAATCATTCCTTCCGTCTTGTACAAACTCTTGAGCTTGTCCTCAAAATCTTCCTTCATGATCTTCTTTTGACTTCGTACAAAACGGCGGTGCGCTCGCTTACTTTGACTAGCCTTAGAAGCCTCCACTTC
Source organism: Saprospirales bacterium (assembly GCA_947459365.1). Lineage (GTDB taxonomy): Bacteria > Bacteroidota > Bacteroidia > Chitinophagales > Saprospiraceae > M3007. The sequence goes on along the minus strand of CANHDG010000271.1, from coordinate 1,706 downwards.
TTCGTACAATTCAATCGCTTGCATTGCATACGGATATACATGGGCTGCATACCGGCGATAGCGAGCCAAAAGGTCCCGCTCAGAACGATCTTTGTACGTCCTTGGAGCCGCTATCTTAATGGTCCGGAGCGTAGAAAGATAAAAAGTATCCCCCTCTATGATCTCCCTGCGAACCCAGCCCCCCTGCGAAGACAGCGTATCGGGCCTGGAAGACCGAAGCCCCTGAGCCAACAAGCATTCTCCCGAAAAGAGCAAGCTAACCATCAATACCGTTCTGAATTCCATACTGAACAACATAACGCAGCAATCGTGGAATCATTGTAAATAACATCGTGAACTTCAACAGAAACCCTACGGCTCCAACTCTATCTTCTGCCGCTTGTTCCAGCCCAAACGCTCCATTCCCCGGTCAAATAATCCATATACCACCGGTGCTACAATCAAAGATAAAAACATAGAAGAGCTCAAACCTCCAATAATCGCCCATGCTAACCCATTCTTCCAAGCAGAACCCGCTCCACCCGTTAACGCAATCGGCAATAAACCAATGATCATAGCAATATTCGTCATTAATACCGGACGGAAACGAAGTTTAGTGGAAGTTAATAACGCTTCTTTTAACTCCACTCCCTCATCTCGTAACTGATTGGCAAAATCTACTACCAAAATCGCATTTTTCCCAACCAATCCAATCAACATCAATAAACCCAATCCCGTAAAAACCGTCAGGTTTTCTTGTGCTAAGGCCAAGGCTAAAAACGCACCAATCACACACAAAGGAATCGTAATCAAAACCACCATCGGATACACCCAATTGTCATACAGAGCTACCATAATCAAATACACCAACAATAAGGAAGTCCATAAAGCAAAACTCATCGTACCCAAACCCTGCTGCTGCCGCTTCAAATCCCCCCCATACTTAATATAGGCTCCCTTCGGAAGGGGCACCTGCTTCAACTGCTCCTGTATATCGCGACTCACTGAACCATTCGGCCTTCCAATTACCTGCGCCGTAAACATAATGGAGGGCAATCGGTCACGACGCTCCAGCCGAGTAGGAGCAGCCCCCTCCTTGACATCCGCAAACTGCTTAATGGCGACCGTGTTGTTCAATGGATTCACAATGGTCAAATTGCGAATGTTGTCCGCATTGCGGCGATCAAATGCATCCAAGGCAATCCGGATCGGATACTCATACTCACCATCCCTAAACCGGGCATCTGTGTTGCCATTGAAGGCCGTCTGTAACATCAATCCAACCTGCGCCATGGTCAAACCATAATCCGATAACCGGCTGCGATCCACTTCCACCCGAACTTCCGGATTGCCGGGCTCCACCGAAGGAGTCACCTCCACACAGCCCGGAACACTGGCCATTGCTTTCTTAATCTGATCCGCTACCTGCAACAAAGAATCCAAACTCGGCCCATTCAACATTACCTCAATCGGTAAAAAAGAAAGACCCATAATATCAATCGGTGCTGTTCGAATCCGCGCACCCGTAATGCGCTCCTCTAACTGGACCTTTAGCTTACGCGCAAAAACATCCGTAGGAACCCTGCGCTCCTTCCCAAAAGGAGTCAAGAACACGTGAATCTCCCCCGTATACGGTGCATTCAAACCAAATGATTTGTTGTTGGTACCAACAGTAGCAAAGGTGTGTACCACATCTGGCTGCTGCGACAACCACTGCTCCACTTCTC
>CANHDG010000270.1 GCA_947459365.1 Saprospirales bacterium | reverse complement strand
TCTTGTTCGGAGCAGAAATAGGTATATTCTCGGGAAATCGGTTCCCATTGGCCCATCAACTGGACAAGGAATGGAAGTAGCAGCCGATCTTTTGTAGAGAGTTTTACACGGGCGCGTTCACCGGCGACAAACACACAGAGCCAGTCGTGAAAACCGACGAGTGGGATATTGCCGGCCATAACGATACCGATATTTTTTTCGGGGTGATTGCTGGTGTGAAGCACATAGTGGGCGGCCCATTGTTGGAGCAGCGATTCATCCAGCATTTGCTGGCCGATGGCGAGGAGTGCTTGTTCGGTATTTTCTTTTACGAACCACTTATTTTCCATCCAGGACTGTTGGATGACTTGCTGGAGGGCTGGATCGTCCAGATTGGTTTTCAGGTAGCGGCCCAATTCTGCCAATAATTCAATTCGTTGCTGTAAGGTCAAGTTTAATTCTTTTTTTTGTGGCACAAAGGTAGTGAAATTATGACGATACAAATTTTAGGATCCGGATCTGGCGGTCCTTTTCAGGGCCGAAATTTTACGGCGCAGTTATTGAGAGTAGAAGGGGAGGTCTATTTAATTGATTGTGGGGAGGGTACTCAGCACCAATTGTATCGGTTTCGGTCCCGGTACGAAAAGGTTAAGCAGCTCTTTATCAGTCATTTGCATGGAGATCATGTTTTTGGTTTAATGGGTTTAATTACTTCTTTTTGCCTAAAAAATCGCATAGAAACACTTACCCTTTATGGTCCGCCGGGATTACGGCAGTTGGTGGAAATCAACAGCACCCTCTGTGGAGTGCGCTATCCTTATCCCCTGGAGGTAATAGAGGTAGATCCGGAATTGCATCAAAAGGTATTTGAAAGTCCTTTAGTGGAGGTGTACACCCTGCCTTTGGAGCATAGAACCCCTTGCACGGGGTGGTTATTTCGGGAAAAACCACGTCAGCCGAATATGCGTGCCGAAAAAATTTCGGAGTACCAGATGGATTATCCGAGTATTCGGGCGGTGAAGGCAGGGTCGGACTTAGTCCTGCCAGACGGGCGAGTAATTCCCAATCAGGAGTTGGTGTTGGCTCCGCCACCTCCTGCTAGTTATGCTTTTTGTAGCGATACTGCTCCGTCGGAGCGAGTAGTCCGTTGGTTGGAGGGAGTGCATACCTTGTACCATGAAGCCACTTTTACGAATGAGCACCTGGAAGAGGCGGCTATTTCGGGGCATTCCACGGCAGCACAAGCGGCGGAAATTGCTCGGGAGGCGGGAGTAGGGCAATTGTTAATGGGTCATTTTTCAGCTCGGTACAAAGACGTTTCAGTGCATCTGGAAGAGGCGAGGGCTGTTTTTGCTGCCAGCTATGCCGTGGAGGAAGGGATGGTTTATGAGATTCGTAAAGAAAGGTAGAAAAGGTTGTTGATGTTGAATTCTGAACTTCTATCTTGTAAACAGGATATAGGTCTGTTTTCGCCCAATAATCAGACACACTTTTCTAAACAGTCTCTTTAATCATTTATTGCCAGGCTCTGAGTTTTGTTCGAGTTAGTTGCTAAAAAAAGGCGTTCATATCCCTCCTCGCAAAGGATTGTTTTTAGGTCTGATTTAGTTGCATCATCAAGGAAATATTCTGGTAAAATAAAAACAGCTGAAATAGTCCTTTTTTATCAAAACCCCACCTTTTTTGCAGCTCTATGGAATAAAAAAGGGTAAAATTGCGTTCATTCGCTTTCGACTTTTAACTTTGCATTTCTAATTTCTCTGGTATGCTTCAACGATTTTTATTTAGCGGAATCCTTTTTCTTACCCTGCTTTCTTCCGCCACTGGCCAACAGCTTTTGGAGCCCTCCAACACGTTTTCGCACAAGAAAATAGCGGAATTCAGGTTAGTAGATGGCACGGTCCTCAAGGCCCGGCTCCGGGAGATGACCTTCAAAAAAGGCTTGATTAATTCAATGGAGGTAAAAGACACCTTGGGAAATATGCGCAAGCTCTGGGCACGGGAAGTTCAAAGTATGTACCTTCCACCCAGCGGGATGGATAAGTTCACCCGGTCTATGGATCGCACCTTCGATGCTCAAAAGTGGGACTCAGAGGAGGTGAAGGATACTATGATTCGGGAAGGGTATGTTTTCTTCGAGCAGGTCAAGGTAGAAATCAACGATAAACCCACGTTCGTGTTGGTGCAACTCCTGAATCCCCACTTTAGTAAACACATCCGGATCTACCACGATCCCTATGCGAGCGAAACCATGCGTTTTGGAGTGGCTGGCATCACCGTGGCAGGAGGAGAGGATACTTCTTATTACGTCCTCAAACCTGGTGGGGAACCTATGGCAGAACGTATTCAACGCAGGAATTACCGGAAAAAATTCGAGGCGCTGTGGAACGATTGCCCTTCTTTGATGAAACGGAAAGACGGCAGCATTTACTGGTCCGACTTTATCCCAGACGCATATCAATACCATAAATGTAAATAAAAGAACCATTTTACTACCATGCAAATAGTACCCGCCTTTGATATAATGGACGGCCGGTTGGTCCGGTTGCACCAAGGTGATTTTGGACAAAAAACAGAATACCCAGCCGATCCCCTGGAACTAGCCAGGCAGATGGAGGGCACTGGGATCCAGCGCTTGCACTTGATCGATTTGGATGGTGCCCGGGAGGGAAAACCCATTCATTTGCCGCTGCTTGAAAAAATTGCCGGCCATACCAGGCTTACCATTGATTACGGCGGCGGTCTGCGCTCTATGGCAGCCCTGCGTCAGGTGTGGGATGCGGGAGCTTCCTTGTTTTCCGTTGGAAGTGTAGCCGTCAAAGCCCCCGACGAGTTCAGGGCCTGGGTGGAACGCTTTGGTGCCGATAAATTCATCGTGGGCGCGGATGTTCGCAACAAGCAAGTAGCCGTGCATGGTTGGGTCGAACAGACCGGGTTGGATGTATTTGAGTTTATTCGTCGGGTAAAAGCCTTGGGGGTCGCTCGTTTTTCGGTAACCGATATAGAGAAAGATGGGGCTTTGAATGGTCCGGCAATCGACCTTTACCGCGAAATCCATCAGATGTTCCCTGATATTGATTTAACTGCAAGCGGTGGCATCAGCAATGTAGCAGATGTGGAGGCGCTTCGGGAGGTAGGCTGTTCAGCTGTCCTCATTGGAAAAGCCTTTTTCGAAGGGATTGTGCCCATGCGTTTCTTCAGTATTTACACCAAAGCCTAATTTATGTATTTTAAACAAAAAAGGGTATGGATCACCGGGGCCTCTTCCGGTATTGGAGAAGCACTCAGCCATGCGTTTGCTGCTCAAGGAGCCCATTTGATTCTCTCTGCCCGCAATCTGTCCGAATTGCAGCGGGTAGCAGCGGAGTGCACGCGCAAAGGGGCCGCCAGTGTATTGGTCCAACCTTTGGACCTTGCACAGCATGATTCGATTCCGGGAATTGCCCAAAAGGTGGTCTCCCAAATCGGAAAGCTGGATATTTTGATCAACAACGGCGGTATTTCTCAACGTTCTCTGGCACAGGAAACGGCCTTCGAGGTGGATCGTCAGCTGATAAATGTAAATTACCTGGGAACGGTGGCGCTCACCAAGGCAGTACTTCCAACCTTGCTGACCCATCAGTTGGGGCATATTGTCACCATCACCAGCCTGGTCGGCAAGTTTGGTTCT
>CANHDG010000269.1 GCA_947459365.1 Saprospirales bacterium | reverse complement strand
GCTGAAAGGGCCTGTGCCAGGTTGTACATTTTTACAAAATTACTGGCGGTAACTTGCAAGTGTACTTGAAAACTAGTGTTACAAGCCTCCAGGAGGGGCGAGTCGTGTTTGACCATCAGTTCATCTACTCCATCAATGCGTAGCTCGAAGGAAGAGCCCAGCAGGTGCTTTTCAATGGCGGCCATTAGTGCAAAGTAGCGGTCCTTGGGCGTGAGGTTGTGCCGGTCAAGGTCTGGTTTGCGGAGTGTCGGCAATATGCCGCAGAGAATTACGCTGGCATCAAAGTCGTTAAGTTCCTGCTGGATTCGGGCTAAGTAACTCAGATTTTCTTTCTCCAGGTCCGACAAGCAGGAGCCGGTAAATTCCCTGGGAGAAAGGTTGGTTTCAAGGTTGAATTTGGCAAGTTCGGTTACGCACCAGGGTGCATCGGTCAATCGCTCCAGCACCTGCATGTTGATACAGGCAGGCTTCATGGTTTTGTTGTGGACCAGGCACATTTCTTGCTCGGCACCAATCCGGATGATATCATTTTCGAACCAATCGTTCTCCAGCATGTACTCAAATGCCTGCACATCGTCGAGCAGCGCACGCACAAACTGCTTCATTTCCTCATTTCCTGCGACGGTATTCACCTTCTGAACCCCCATGGTTGTGTTCGGTTATTTTGATTTTAGATAAAAAAGAGTTTCGAAATAAAAGTTCGTTTTGAAAACAGGCTCTAAACCTGTGGATTGTTTTGAACCCATTTAAAACCATTTCCCTGCCAAAATATCCATTTTTCCGAATATTTCAATCCTTGTTCTCTTTTTTATATAAAATCAACATTCCGAGCAGCCCCGTACCGTCCACACCCCCCTTACCAACCACATAGGAGTCGGCGGACTTGCTCAAACCAAGTGTAACCGAGTAAGGTTTTGATCTGGTTGTAATCTTGGCAAGCGGCCTCTTTTTGCTCGCTGTTGAAGTAGAGGGTGCCTCGGTAATAAAGCAGTTCTGTGTTTTTAGGATCCAGCACCAAGGCCTCTGAGAATTTTTTGATGGCCCCAGCAGTATCCCCCGATTCGTTTAGAATGGCTGCTTCGTCTGCTAGCAGCATGGCTTTGTCAAACTGCTCATTACTGGTTTTGCAACCGGCTTTGTCCGACTTAAAAAGGACCCTTACCGTAGTGGTGGTGGGAACAGCCTGCTCTTTATAGGTAGCGGGTTGCCATTTTCCCTCGGTGCGATTCAGGAGCTGGATGGCGCTGAATTGAAAATCAAAACCCAGGTTATTAAAGTCGAGTTGTTCTTGGATACTGACTTTTCCGTTGGGGCGCACAAGCAAGGAGCACTCAATGACCCCAGCTTTACAGCTATCGGCATACGCTTTAGGATAGGTTGTATTGTTGAGTAGGTAGGCATACAGGGCCTCTAATCCTCCCTGAAATTCCGGCTGCCGGTCCATGCTGGTATAAACGGTATCGCCAGCAGCGGTGAGGACATACGGAAGGGCTTCGGTTAATTTAAATTTGAACGGCAGTATTTTGTAGCTTCTCACCGCCTGGCCGGCGTTCGTCGCTGGAGCCCAACGCAAGCCAAGACTGTCCAGGGAGCGGACCACACGGAGTATTTCTGGTCCACAGCCCCCTCCAATATCCTTAATCACCTCTATTTGGCTGGCTCTGCCTTCTTTTTCTATTTTTAGCCGAAGCACCACAGTTCCCTGTATATTGCCGGTACGTGCCGCCTCGGGATATTGAATATTTTGGGAAATAAGGCGCATGAGGTTCAACTCGCCGCAATTGCGCACGCTGTCCACGGTCCAACCGCTGTGCCGTTCTGCCTGGCAGAGGTTAAGCAGGGGGTAGGCGGGTAGCTCCGGAGCCTCAAAAACAGTGGTGTCAGAAATTTGGGAAAAAACGGTTTGAAGGGAAAGAACAAATGATAGGCTAAAAAGGACTAATTTTTTCATTAATATAAATTTTATCGTTTTTTTCGAAGGATTGGCTTGGTGACGGTAAAGAGGAGAAGGCTTCCCGACCCATGGTTGATCAACCTGTCTTTACCCTTTCCACTCTTTTCGGCTGCAATATGCTGCAATCCATTGAAAAAGCTTGCATTTTTTAAAAATTAGGTCAGTCTTGGCAGCTTTTCCAGCTACCCGCGGCTTTGCCAGGATCTAATACCCACTTAAAAAGTAAAGCCCTGTCCCATTGGACAAGGCCTTAAACATATAGTCCCATGAACATTTGGAAAGTAAAGTGATTCTTTTGAGATTATATCTTGCAGCGGCGAAGAGCAAAGGATTAGGCTGGCTCGAATACACTGGAAAAGCTTGATAGCCTTTCTGATGGATGGCGTGATTGAGCCTTTACTTTTCTGACCTGTAAGATCGAAAAGAAAAGATGGTATGGCTGTTCGAGGGATAGTAGAGGTGCTGAAAAAAGCTGGAAAAGACAACAAGCGGGCTTTCAGCAACAAGGGATTTCAGATTCTGCTTGCAATTTTAACAAAATTGGTAGCGTACAGCATCCTAAAGAAACGCTCCGAAGCGGCCGTCAAATGTACAATGATTAAATTGTTTTTCCATAAAAGACCAAATAAAAAAAACATATTATTTATTTGTGTAAAATATAGTTGATCCGTAGTAGTTGGTTTTGCTGGGTAAAAGAAACGTACCCTGTACAGACTTGGAGAAACGCGGGAGGGCATGATCAATTAAGGTCACCCTTTTAACTGATGCCGGTCAGTGGTGGTCGGGTGGGGGACTGGATACTTTTGCTCAAGTTTCTTCTGAGATGGGTCTGTCTATTTGATTTTTCGAAGAAAATATCCTGTTTTTTAGCGGAATTTGTCCTAAAAAAGAACGTTATGCTCAAGTATGCACCGGAAATAAGCCCGACCAAACCATCTTTATTATGCTACCATTGTAAAGACAACTGTCCAAATGATCAGCTGATGTTGGACGATAAGCACTTCTGCTGTGAGGGTTGTCGGATGGCCTTTCAAATCTTGAACACCCACCAGTTGTGCGATTATTATGCCTTGGATGAACGCCCTGGTCAGAGCCTCAAGAACAAACGCGATGCTCGGGCCTATGCTTATTTGGATGATGCCGATATTCAGGAAAAACTTCTAGAGTACGCCGATTCAAAAAAAGCCCAAGTGACTTTTTACCTCCCTCAGATGCACTGCGTCAGTTGTATTTGGCTTTTGGAACACTTGTATAAACTGGATAAGGGGGTGCAAGAAAGCAGGGTTCATTTTTTGAAAAAAACGGCTACGATTCAGTACGATCCCGGGTTGACCTCTTTGCGAAACTTGGCTGCGCTCTTGGCTTCTATAGGCTATCCTCCGGAAATCAACCTTGGGGATGTGAGTGGTACCCAGCCTACTCGTATTAGTACTCGTCTGGCTACACAAATAGCTATCGCGGGGTTTGCATTCGGAAATATAATGCTATTTGCCTTTCCGGAGTACCTTGGGATGGACCCAAAAGAAGATCCATGGTTTGCCAAGGCCTTTGGCTATTTGAGTATTTTGCTTGCCCTCCCCGTCCTTTTTTTTAGCGCCAGGGATTATCTCACCTCGGCTTGGAATGCCATTCGGACCCGTCACATTAATATAGATATTCCTCTGGCGCTGGGTATTGTGATGTTGTTCGGTCGCAG
>CANHDG010000268.1 GCA_947459365.1 Saprospirales bacterium | reverse complement strand
TGGTGGGAATCGAAGGGGATGAACTCGTAGTAAATTCCAGTATCTACCAAGAGTTCCATGCAATTGGAATTGGCGACACCTTGGTAGGCGATAAATCCTTCAGAGGCCATATAGCTGTCGAGGTAGACAAGTTCATGGGCTAGCAGGCGTTCGAAGGAAGTTTTATACGGTTCGAAAAAGACCCCTCCGTGGATGAAGACGCTCAGGTTCGGCCACATTTCGTGGATGTTTTTGAGTTGGTAATGGGCGATTATTTTTTCGAAAATCAACTGAATCCAGGCGGGGTTTCCGAGTACAAAACCGATGTCCCAAGTAGGTGCGGCCTCTACGATGGCCTGGATGCGTTGGCCCCAATCGGGGAGGTCGGTGATGGCCCTGGTTGGTTTGTAGTAGCGTTTGATCCATTTAGGGCGGTTAAGTCCAATAATCCCGCTGAGGTCTCCTACTTGGTGTGCTCCGACGGTTTGAAGTTGGGTACAGCTGCCCACCATGAGCATTTCTTTCCGGAGGAGGGCTTTTGGGATCGGGAGGGAGGCCAGGTCCAGGAACACTTTTCTGGACCCTTTTTTCATGGACTTGAGCATTTCTTTGGTGACAGGGATGTATTTACTGGCGCCGCCGGAGGTGCCGCTGCTGAGGGCATAGTAGGGGACAACGCCGGGCCAGGTGATATCCGGTTCGTCTTCCAGAGCATATTGCCACCATTGCTCATACAGGTCATCGTAGGTATGGATGGGTACTTGTTGTTGGAAAGCGGTGGGAAGCTGGGGAGCTTGAAGTAGGTCAGAGAAGTCGTAGTAACGCCCGAAAGTGGTGTATTTAGCAGATTTTATTAATCTTTTTAATTGTTTTTGCTGTTTTTTCCACTTTTTGGGATTTGGGACGGCCGTTTCTGTAGACTTGCGAAGGGACGCGGGAATTATTTTTTCGAACATATAAAACAGGTATAAAGGTGCGGAAAACAGGCTGGTGAGGGTGTATTCAGGAGGCAAGTTGAAGTCCTTGGTACTTGGCTTGTTTTTGCTGGAGGTGTTGTTTTACGGAGGGCCACTCGGATTCGATGATGCTGTAGAGTAGGCAGTCACGGTAGTTTCCGCAGGGTTTGATGCGTTCATTTCGGATGATTCCCTCCAGGGTTGCGCCCATTTTTTCCAGGGCATTTTGCGATCGGAGGTTAGAGGAATCGGTTCTAAATTGAACTCGGATGGTATGCAAGGACTCGAAGCAGAACGTCAGTAACAGGAGTTTGGCTTCAGTGTTGATACCCGATTGCCAGAAATCGGGGTGTAGCCAGGATCCCATCTCAAGTTGGCGGTTAACGGGATTCAAGTGAAAGAGCCGGGTGAATCCGACTAGTTGGCCAGTACTATTGAGTTGGAGTGTAAAGGCAAATTGCAGCCTCTCCTGCATTTCGTTCCAGCAGGTGTTCAAATGTTGCAGTCGCTCTTGTGGATGTTCGCGGTTTTCTGGAAAGTGTGTCCAGATTTCGGCTCGATTTCCCAGGGAAACCAAGGTGTCAATATGAGATAATTCCAATGGAATCAAGGAAATACGTGGGCCTTCCAGTCGGGAGGGGTTGGAAGACCAAGGAGAAGCGGCAGTGGGAAGGCTAAGCTGCATGGTACAGTTTGGTATAACGGATCAAAGCTAGTCGTTCTGACAGCAAGGGTTGATTAAGGCAATGTTAAGTTCCGCTGGTAGGGTGGAAACTTCATATTGGCTTAAAGGCTGGGCGGTAGATATTCTCCTTCGTGGTTGGAACGCGGGGTTAAAATTGGAAAAAATAAGCTCAAGTAATTCTATAAGGCAGATTATTTGATAAAACGGCCTTTTTTCGTTAGAAAATTTGTCTGACAGGAATAAGGTGGAGGCCGGGTGTATAGGGAGGAGTAAGCGCTAGGATAGACGAGTCAAGTCGGTGCATTGTTTTCTTTTTGATTGCATTAATTCGACAAATAGTTCAAAATTAGGGAGCAAGAGCGCTGTTGTCCGCTATCTTTGTTGGGCTTGTATGAAGGTGCTTTCAGGCTGTTATTGGTAAGAAGTGCAGATAATGGAGGTTCTTTAGGCAGGTCGAATAGTTAGTTGACAAAAAAAAATAGCTTAATGATGGTTCGGTATTTTGCGGTGATCGCGTTTTTGATGGTGCTAATACAGACTGGTGTGGCACAAACTTCTCCCACCTCCAAATTGGACGCCTATCTGGATGCTTTAGAGTCAAACGATAAGTTTATGGGCTCCATTGCGGTCAGCAAAGTCGGGGTTCCATATTTCTCTCGATCCATAGGGTATGAGGAGATCTCAACTCAAAGGAAGGCGGACTCCAATTCCATTTATCGAATTGGGTCCATCTCCAAAACCTTCACGACCGTATTGGTTATGACGGCGGTGGAGGGTCGGAAGTTGGATTTAGACCAAACAATTCATTCCTTTTTCCCGGGGATCACCAATTCGGATAAAATTACCCTTCGGTTTTTGCTTCAACATCGCAGTGGGATCCCCAATTTCACAGAGGATGCTGCGTATTTAACTTGGCATACGGAGGCCAAATCGGAACAGGAGATGGTGGCAATGATTGAAAAATTGGGCAGTGATTTTATTCCTGGGACGACTGCAGCCTATAGTAACTCCAACTTTGTTTTGTTGACCTATATCTTGGAGAAAACCTATCAGCAATCGTATGCCCAACTTTTAAGGGATCAGATAATTAAACCACTAGGATTAACGAACACCTTTTATAGTGGTGTGCTTGATCCATCAAAAAAGGAATGTAAGTCCTATAGAAAAGAAGGAAGTTGGAAATTGGAGGCGGTTACAGACCCTTCTGTTCCGTTGGGGGCAGGGTCTATTGTAGCATCTGCATCGGATGTAGTAGCATTCAGCGCAGCGTTGTTTGGGGGTAAGTTGGTTTCTAAACAGAGCTTAGAGTGGATGCAGACTGTACAGGACGGGTATGGTATGGGCTTGTTTCCGATGCCCTTTTATGATCAGCGTGGTTGGGGGCATACGGGTGGAATTGATGGGTTCAGTTCTGTTTTTGCTTATTTTCCTGAGGGGGATATTTCTTTTGCTATTACCTCGAATGGTCTTGATATGAATATGAATGACCTTTCCATTGCGGTGTTAAGCAGTGTTTATAACAAGCCCTTTGAGGTGCCGACTTTTTCTAGATTAACGCTTCGTCCGGAGGAACTTGACCCCTATTTAGGGATTTACAGTTCCAGTCAGATTCCACTAAAGATTGCCATCACCCAGAAAGAGGGTGTATTGATTGCTCAGGCGACTGGTCAGTCGTCCTTTCCATTGGAAGCTACCTCTAAGGATGTATTTCAATTTGAGCAGGCAGGGATTGTGATGGTGTTTAATCCAAGTGAAAACAAGTTGTTGTTAAAGCAGGGAGGTGCACAATTTTCTTTTTCGAAGGAGTAAGAACTACTTGGGCCAATGAGGCTCCTCTGTTGTTAGCGAAGTATTTTATTGACTTTCCATAACTTCTAAACAATTACTTCAAGTTTACTTAACGCTGGGTTTCCGGCCTGGCTGAGCTATGCAGCTACTTTTGCCTCAAAAAAGAACAGTATGCTGCGATTTTCTTATGTTTTAGTCGTTTTTTGTTGGTTGATTGCGCAAGGATGGATGAATGCTCAAACGACTC
>CANHDG010000267.1 GCA_947459365.1 Saprospirales bacterium | reverse complement strand
GGTCAGTCCCGGGGTTCGCGCCTCCATCCAAAGCCCGGTGCCGGTTCCCAGTGTCCCCACACCCAAGAGCAGGAATTCACGCTTTGGTTTCCACCTCCAAACCTCTGGCTCTTGTCCTTGTAGAAGAGTTGGTTGAAAAAAGCCTGTTGCCCCCGCGAGCAAGAACGGGAACAACAGGCTGAATTGAATTCGCAAAAAGGCACCCATCCTAAAAGAAAGAAGGCATTCCTCCGCCGAAGCGCTGGTTAGAGCTGGCTTTTCCAGTATTAAAATGCCGTAAGTTGTAAGTGAATGAGAGCATAATAAAGCGGGTCAATGCATTGGTTCTTGCATCTTCTATGTAGGCTTCTGTAACCGTTCTAGTGATGCTTCTGTTTTGACTGAGCAAGTCATTGACGGCCAGGGTAATCTCTCCCCGATCATCTTTCAATACTTTTTTCCCGATGCCCAAATTCCAAATATAAAATTCCTGATTGAAACCATCTGAAAGGCCCGAGTACAAAGTATGCGTCAAGTCGGTGCGCAGTACAAACCCTTCCCAAATTTGCCAATTCAACTTCACCCGGGAGTTTTGACTCCAAAACTGTGTGTTTGCTGCGGTTTGAAGGGAGTTAGAAGTGGTATTCCAGAGCGGCCGGGTAGAAATGGTAAAGTCCACTTTATCGCTGATATTGCTTCCCAGGGTAAATCCAGCCCCGATCGCATGCACTGCAGTGAGGTTGCGCGCCTCATTAATCAAACCAGGGGTTTGGGAAAAATTATAGGACGCATCTAGGTTTAAGTTTGACTTTAACCGCTTCAGTGGGAATCCATACGTCAAAAAGGAGCGGGCATTAGCATAGCCGTCGAGATTAACCGGGCGGGTAAGTTGTGCGCCTGGCTGGGCATTCAACTCTTCAAAAATGGGGTGTTCAAACCCGGCCAGGTAGGTGCTTTTACCGATGTAATCCCTGGTAAATCCACCTCCAATCATAAAGAATAGGGAGGAAGAACGGGCCGGGTTGACCCCTTGGTATCGGGCAAAAATGTTGTGCTGCTCCGATTGTGCCAGCTCCGAATTGCCGGAACTTAGTTGCAGTGGATTGGTATTATTGACCACATTCTGCAGCTGATCTACCGAGGGAAGCTGGGTATTGCTGCGGTAATTAAAACGAATGTTTCTGTTTTTGTCGATATTATAGCGGATAAAAGCGGAGGGTAAAATATTCACAAAGGTCTGGTTTACCTGTCCGAGACTAGGAAAAGTTTGTTGGTTATTCAACTCTGCCCATTGGGTATTCGCCCGCACGGACACATTAAAATCACGGCCCTTGCTGTAATTATAGCCAAGTCCGCCTTGTTGAGTGATATAATCATTGGAGAACACATTACTCAGGGGTTCGTTCAGCAAATCATATCCACCCGTTGCCTCCACCCAATCGGAGATCAGTCGATCGGAAGATTCCTGCTGGAAGCTATACCGATAGTTCAGGAGCAGTTGTCCATTTTGACTAATGGGTTCGGTCCACTCGGCATTTCCTCCGGCATTCCAGCTTCCAATGCTCAAATCGCCTTGTTGGTTTAGCACTTCAAGTACCAGAATTGGAAATGGGGAGGGATTTAAACTGGGGAAATAATTTTCGGATTGAAGCAAGCTTTCGCCCAGTTTGGGAGAATAGCCCCCGCTAGCTTCCAGCGAGAAGGTTCTTCCTTTTTTGGCAAATTTATGGCGCCAAAGAAGGGTACCATTGGTGTTCCAACCGGTCAGTTGGGAAGTATAAGAACTGGTAGAGCGGTTTAATACCGAAGAAAAAAGGTCATTGGTGGCGCCCTCTGTCAGGGAGTTGCCGTCGTTTTGCTGGAAAGTCACCCTCGGTCGGAAGAGCAGGGAGTTCATGCTGTCGATTGTCCACTCCATCCGTAGGTTCAAGCGGTGGTTGGTATTATTAGTCGTACTCAGCGCGGACTCTTGGTAAGTATTTCCAACCTCTTGGTTACTGCTAAGAAAATTTCTGAAGACGGTATTTTCTGCGTTGTTTTCGCTATTGTTGAAAAAGTAGCTGCCGGACACCTCTACTTTTTTACCCCATTTATCGGAGTAATTTAAACCTAGTGCATGAGTAGTGGAAATACCACCGCTACTGTTCACCAAAAAATCACTAAAGCCACCGCCGCCGCCAGATCGACCGCCGCCGCCACGACCGCCCATACTCATCATTCGCATGGCCATTCTACCCCGATCACCGCTCATTCCCATTGCGCCTACAATATCCTCCGTGGCAAAATTTTGTACATTGATGTTATTGCTCATTCCGAGCAACGAAATTCTACGGTCACCATCAAAGAAATTGATATTCCCCCCAGCTTGGTATTTATCCTCGTAGCCATATCCAGCGTAGGCTTTACCAAATTGGCCGTTTTGCATTCCATTTTTGGTGACAATATTGATTGTTTTAACTGTATTTCCGTCATTGAATCCGGTGAACTGAGATTGATCGCTTTGCGCATCAAAAATTTGCACCTTTTCAATCACTTCTGCAGGTAGGTTTTTAAGTGCAGCGGTAGGGTCATTTCCAAAAAAAGGCTTTCCATCCACCAGCACCTGCTGAACATTTTCACCCTGACTTTTTACCTGCCCGTTTTCTACACTTACTCCAGGCATTTTCTCGATTAATTCCTGGGCATCGGCATCCTTCATGACCTTGAAAGCGGCAGAATTAAATTCCATGGTATCCACTTTTTGAAGGGCTGAAACGGCATCAGCTTTGATTTCTACCCCTTGCAGCACCTGAGAATTGGGTTCTAACCGAAGCGTACCGAGGTTCAAATTTTCTGATTTAAGGGTAATTTCTCCTCTCAACTCTTCAAAACCCAAGTAAGTGACCACCAGTACATAACCTCCTTTTCCGATGGAGTCGAATCGAAAACGGCCTTCAACATCTGAAACGGTCCCCTTAACTACTTCGCCCCAGGGATACTGTAGGCTGAGGGTGGCCCCGGGTAGATAGCCCTGGTTTTCTTCTGCTACTCGACCACTAATGGTATATGTTTGGGCAAAGGCCCAATGCCCCCAAAGGAGGGCCAGAATCAATAAACTTTTTTTCATGTTTGTGTGAATAAGGGGTGGTTAATTGCCCTGGTTCCGTTGGGCCTCTCGTTTAGCGCGCTGTTCTTCTTTCCATTGTTCGTAGATTGCCCACTGATCGGAAGTCATCATTTTTCGAAGTTCTGCGTCCTGTTCTTGCCGGAGAACGGTCATTTTTTGACGCATCATCTGCCAATCACCCTCCGGCATGGAGTCCCGGGCTGCTTTCATCTTTTGGGCATATTTCAAATTAATGTCCTGAATTCGGGAAGCTTGAGCTTCTGATAAGGTTAGCTTTTCCACCATCATCTCTGTTTGCCGTTTTGCCATTTCCTCCGGGGAGCCCTGGAAATTACGGCCAGCACCGGGCTGAGCAAAAAGTGCTAAAAATGGAGAAATGGCCAACAGTACTACAAATAATGATTTTTTCATATATTATTTTTTCCAAAATTACGAACTGCAAAGGTCTTTAATGAAGGGCGTTTTTTCCTATTTATTCAATCAACAGCAAGGATGCTTCTACCAACAGCGTTTTTACCCAGATGGTTGTATCCACCTTTCGCCAAACTACCCTTCTTCGTTAAAAAAACGATTCAACAATTCT
>CANHDG010000266.1 GCA_947459365.1 Saprospirales bacterium | reverse complement strand
GGACCCGATACGATAGTGTAGGAATCCGGTTCAAAGGCAATAGTTCTTATTTCAGGACCAGTAAAAAAACCTTGAAAAAACTGCCATTCAATATCAAAGTAGATTTCAAGAAAAAAAACCAGCGGTTCGGCAAATCGTATACTTCGCTCAAACTTTCCAATGCCTTTTTGGATCCATCCTTCATCCGAGATCCCTTGTCTTATGAGGTAGTTCGCTCCTACATGCCCGCGCCCTTGTGTAATTTTGCGCAATTGACTGTTAATAAGGAACCTTATGGTCTATACGTAAATACCGAGAGCATCGATGAAGCCTTTATCCAAAAACACTTTGGGTACTCAGGTGGCCACTTAGTTAAATGTGACCCCGACCAATGGCAGCGAGTGCGCAGCCAGGGTGGTTGTCCAAAAGGTGAAAACGCCTCTTTGATGTATTTGAGCGATTCACCGGGTTGTTACGAGGCTTTTTATGAGGTAGAATCTCCAGAGGCCTGGCCCTATCTGATTAATTTGACCAAGATCCTTAATAAACAACCCGCTCGGATTGAAGAATTTTTGAATATTGACCAGACGCTTTGGATGCTTGCCTTGAATAATGTGATGGTCAACCTCGATTCCTATAACGGTTCCCTGTCACACAATTATTACCTTTGGTTTGATACCCTTGGTATGGCGCACCCTTTAATTTGGGACCTCAACATGAGCTTCGGTGGCTGGAGGCGGAACATGAGCTTTGAAGAGATGAGTGATGAGCAACTCATCAAATACCAGCCACTCGCTGAAATTGGCAATTCCCGCCGTCCACTCATTTCTATTTTGCTAAAAAATCCGTTTTACCGGAAAGTGTATTTAGCACATGTTAAAACCATTCAAAAAGACTGGCTTTCGTCGGGTTGGTTAGAGCAACGGGCCCTGGCGATGAAAAAAGAGATTGATTTGGCAGTAAAACAGGACCAACAAAAGTTGTATTCCTATTCCGCTTTCCAAAATAGCTTGGACAGCACGATGACAGACGGCCCTGACCACATCATCGGTATTCGCCAACTCATGAACCCTCGAAATGCTTTCCTTGAAGCTCACCCCCTCTTGAACAAGCCAGCGCCCGCCGTAAAAGCACCGGTGATTGCGGTGAAAGATTCCATTGTTACTTGTAGTATACAGGCAGAAAATGCAACTAGAGTCGTATTTTTCTACCGTGCAAAAGGGGAAATCGCCTTCCACCATCAAGATTGTCAACTGGACAAGGAGCAGTGGACCATTCAGCTGCCCGCCCAAAAAGTGGCCGACTATTACTTGGTCGCTGAAAATGCAGAAGCAGCAACCTGTATACCTGAAAAGACCTCTTGGGCGCCCTTTCAAGTTGGAAAAAAATAAATTAGTGTTGGGAGCAGCTCCAAAAAGAATACCTGCTCCCAACTCCTTTTATTCGTGTTGCCCTAGTATTTCAAAACCTCCATCGCGTAAAAAACGCTCCCGGTGAAAGAGCTGCAAATCTGCTCGAATCATCTCTTGGACCAAGTCTTGCAAACGGTGTTCCGGCTCCCATCCCAATAACGACTTTGCCTTGCTGGCATCTCCCACCAATAAATCTACCTCGGCCGGACGGAAATACCGGGGATCAATTCGAATCACCTCCTGCCCTACCGAAAAAGAATACTCAGAGGAATGTACCGCTGCTACTAGGCCGCGCTCTTCCACTCCCTCTCCTTCAAATGCGAGCTCCACTCCTAAGGCTTCAAATGTCATCCGACAAAAATCCCGCACAGAAGTAGTGGTTCCAGTCGCTAAGACAAAATCATCCGCAACCGTATGCTGAAGGATGCGCCACATACCCTCCACATAATCACGAGCATGACCCCAGTCCCGCTGAGCATCCAAATTGCCCAACCAAAGGCAATCTTGAAGCCCTAAGGCAATCTTGGCAGCGGCCCTGGTAATCTTTCGGGTCACGAAGGTTTCCCCACGCAAAGGGGATTCATGGTTAAATAAGATTCCATTGGAAGCGAAAATACCGTAGGATTCCCGGTAATTGACCGTAATCCAATAAGCATATAACTTCGCCACCCCGTACGGAGAGCGGGGATAAAAGGGTGTTTTTTCTGTTTGTGGCACCTCTTGTACCAATCCATACAACTCAGAGGTGGATGCTTGGTAGAACTTTGTTTTCTCGGAAAGCCCCAACAGGCGAATCGCCTCCAATAAACGGAGTGCCCCGGTAGCATCGGCATTGGCAGTGTATTCTGGGGTCTCGAAGCTGACCTGTACATGGCTCTGTGCCCCTAAGTTGTACACCTCGTCCGGCTGCACCTGTTGCATGATCCGAATTAGGTTGGTACTGTCCGTCAAGTCCCCGTAGTGAAGGATAAAATTTCGAGCTTCTACATGAGGGTCTTGGTAAAGGTGGTCAATCCGGTCGGTATTAAACAGAGAAGACCTCCGTTTTATCCCATGCACCTCGTATCCCTTTTTTAATAACAACTCCGCCAAATAGGCACCGTCTTGTCCGGTAATCCCGGTGATTAAGGCCTTTTTCATCCAAATTAATGTTTAGGCCGCAAAGATAACCCTAAAAAAGAGAAAAGGGCGGTAATTACCTGTGAGAGAGGTATTGATGATCGAAGGGCGCAAGATCATTGGTAGAAGGATGAGCGCTGGGCACCCTCGCCTCTAGTTGGCCTTTTTGATGACAGGTTTGGTACTCCAAGTGCTGATAAGAAATGAGCGCACTGCAGCCCATTGAAAGGTACATCAAACTTTTTTTGTTGAGTAAAAAAGAAAACAAACCCAATGCCAGGCTACCCAAAGCAGCTGAAAGAGCAAAGTCCTGCTTTTGAGCAAGGACCAAAAAGAAAAGTGCTAGCGCTGCCCCCGCACAAAGGAATGACAGCGAACCTGCACAGCGTCGACTGAACGTAGAACGATTAAAAATATGCATAATAAAACACAGTGAATAGTGGTATAATATTTCAATTTCAGTGGTGGTAAAATGGAATTAGAAGGGATCGCTATTCATTAAATTGGATTAAAACTGCTTTACAGCAGATTTTGACGCAAAGATAGAGCACTTTCAAAGAAAAGTCAAGAGATATGTCATTAAATTGTCAAGAAAAATCTTTTCTACAGCGAATGAAAGATCTTTTTTCTTGACTTTTTGCGCATTTTTTTGAAATTTCCTGAAAAAATTCAAGAAATAAGAGTAAGAAATTAAAAAAGCTTGCCAGCTTCTGTCCGAATCGCCATCTGCGTTTTTAACATCGGATTTGCAGTTCCAAGTTGTTCATGAACAAGCAGGAGCCTATGAACAAGCTGCTCGTCAGCACCAGCTGGATCCAAGCCTTCCCCTGCCTTTGAAACCAACGACAACAGTTCCGATTTTGTAAAACTGACCATTTGCCACAAGGTCTCTGAAACGTATAGCTGTTGTGACACATTGTGATCAAACTCCTGACTGATGGCGATTAGCAAAGCTCCTTGAAGCTCTCCCGCCGTCATTCCAGCACCTCGAACACGAAGCAACAGTTGATCCAACGCAAGCCGTTCTAAAAGTAAAATCAATCGTTCATAAGCCTGTAGCTTTAAGGGAAGGGTCAACTTTTGGGCCTCCAGTTTCTGTTGCTGGTTCATCACCCGAAGCTGCTGCTTAAATTGTGCATCTACCAAGTAGTAAACAGTGGCAAAGACCACTAATGCAGGAAGGATGTACTTGAGAATTTC
>CANHDG010000265.1 GCA_947459365.1 Saprospirales bacterium | reverse complement strand
GAACAGAGTTCCCCTGCAAAAGGAGGAACAGGGAATGTATCCCAACTTAATTTGATGAACTAATTGATTTAATCCGCCCCTTCCTTATTAATCCTATTTTCTAACTCTCTTCAATAATTATAGAGCCACTATTTATTTGTTTTTCTCATCATTTTTCTTAACATCATGAAAAGATTTTGTACGATGGCGGCCTTGGCGGTTGCCTCCCTAGGTAGCGCTGTGTTAAGCGCACAGAGCATAGGGGTGAACACTACTACTCCAGATCCCTCTGCGGCGCTGGATGTTTCTTCTACCACACAGGGGGTTTTGATTCCTCGAATGACGGAGGCCCAGCGGACGGCCATTGCCAGTCCTGCTGCAGGTTTGTTGGTTTATCAGACGAACAACACGGCCGGTTTGTATCAGTACAGCGGCTCTGCATGGTCGCAGGTAGGCGGCAGTTCAGGCGCTTTAACCGGTTCCGGGACGAATAATTTTGTCGCTAAGTTTACAGGTGCAGGTACACTGGGAAACTCTCAAATCCAGGATAACGGGACGAGTGCGGCTGTAGGAATTGCACCACAGACCAATTATGCTTTGTATGTTTATCGGCAACAAATTACCACCAATGGAGATGGGCAGCATACCTTATTGGGGTATCGGAATCGAAATTCCCAAAATGATGGAACTGGATATTCCTTTGCGGCAACCAACTCGGGCACATCTGGTTTTAATTTCTGGGGAGATATTTATACATTCGGAGTAGCAGGTCACAATTACAATGACTATTCTAGAACAGGTGGTGTCTTGGGAGCTGAGGTAGCCGGGAACTACTGGGGAAGCCTTGGGTATAGAAGCTCCGCACTAAACAACTTTGGTGTATACGGCAGCGCTGCTTATTCCTCTGGTGCAGGATTTTTGGCTACGAACGAGCGTACTGGTATTGGTGCCGGATTTTATGGTGGCGTTATGGGCGGCTGGGTTCGTGGCGAGGTATTGGGATTGACCACTGCAGGAGAGTTATATGCTGCTTATAATGTGGGCAACGAGTACACCTCTGGTTACCAGGCAGATTTGGTACAGACGGGATCTGAGAAGCAAGCTGCTTTCGCTCAGACTTCTACCAGCCTAAAGGTAACGGATGATGGATATGCTACGCTGAAGAATGGAGAAGCAGTGGTGACGATGAATTCCTCCTTCTTGGCGATGGCCTCTACTACGAAGCGTCCGGTGATTACTGTGACTGCGGTTGGGAAGCCGGTGGCCTTGTATGTGCGTTCTATTGATCGCAACACCTTTACCGTTGCCGCGGTAGACGGATCTGCAGTGGAGGTGGAATTTGCTTGGACGGCCATTGCGCAGCGTGTAGATGCGGATCAGGTAAAAGTTCCGGCTGCTTTGTTAGATGTACAGTTGGACGGTCATTTGAAAGGAACCATGTTCAACGATGGTAATACTGAACAGAGTGCCAAGCCAATCTGGTGGGATGGACAGCAATTGCGTTTTGATGCGATTCCACAGAAGCCCATCGTTAAGCAAGAACCTACCAACCGGTAATTAACTTGCTGAACGCTTATTTCATAGTATTTCTTTTGGGGCTTTTGCTAGTAAGCCCGTCAGCTGCACAGAGAGTAGATTTGCAGGCTGTCGTAGCTTATTTAGCTTCTGACCAAATGAACGGACGGGATGCGGGCTCAAAGGAATCGGAGGTGGTGGCCGGCTGGATTGCGGATCATTTAGAAGCATTTGGTTTAAAACCGTTAGTAGGTGAGCATTTTTTTCAGCCCTTTAGCTACCGGACTGGCGAAGAACCAGTCCATGCGGTAAATATTGCGGGGAAGTTGGGAAAGGGGCCGGTTCGGCTATTGCTTACGGCGCATTACGATCATTTGGGGAAGGGGGACATGCACTCCTTGGAAGTATTCAAGGACCAGGTACACAATGGAGCGGACGACAATGCCAGTGGTGTGGCGGTACTATTGCAGTTGGCAGAGCGTTTTTCGCAACTGCCTGATGTGGATGGGATCGGGTGTATATTTTTTTCGGGTCATGAAGATGGCTTGTACGGATCTACCCATTTTGCTCATGTTGCCTTTAGTTACGTGTCATCCTTACAATGGGTCGTCAATTTGGATATGGTGGGCCGTTTAGACATTCTGCAATCTCCATCGCCTCTCTACGTACGGGTTCCGGAGCAAGGGAAGGCCTCGGTTGAATTGCTGCAGTTGGAAGCCACTGAGCAATTGAAACCGGTTGTTAAGACCGCCACAGTTCAGTTGGATGATCAAGCTTTTCATGCACTTGGTGTCAGGACCTGTACTTTTTCCACGGGTTTGCATGCGGATTACCATAGAACGACCGACGATCCAAGCAGCTTAAATTACGCAGGGATGGAGCTGGTTTCAGCGTACATCTTCCGTTTTGTACAGAATATTTTGAATAAGTAATTTATTTTAGAAAAAACAATACTTGTATTGGAGCTTTACTAGATCTACTACAAGTTTTAAAAGCTAAATAATACATGAGACAACTAATAGTTACCCTCTTGTGGAGCTGTTTAACCTACCAAGTTGGTTGGGGACAAGCTTCCTTGTATATTTCCAGTGGAGGGAATGTACAAATGAGTGGTGCTAGTTCCTTGACATTAAGCAATGCCAAGCTCGTCAACGAGGGCCAGTTTTCCGGGGGGGCCGGGGGGACTGTTTACCTGGTTGGGAATGCTTTGAATGCATCAGCTAGTATTGATGGGATGGGCACTACTACCTTTCAAAACCTTACGGTGAATAAGTCGGCCAATGCGGCGCGGGTAAATTCGACCGTGCAGGTGAATGGTTTATTAACTTTACAGAGTGGAGGAGTGGAGTTGAGCAGTGGTGATATTTCGTTTGGATCCACTGGGATGTTGATGAATGAGACCGAGACCAATCGGGTATTTGGGACGGGAGGAGCCTTGCTTGCTACTGCCAATTTAAATGCTCCGACGGCGGTGAATCCGGCTAATTTGGGGATGGAGATCACTTCGGTTGCTAACCTAGGAAATACGCAGGTGAAGCGCGAGCATTCAGCGTTTTCGATTGCAGCCCCTAGTTTTTTTCGCAGTTTTGAAGTGACTCCAGCGAACAATACGAGTTTGGATGCTACGATAAAATATTATTATTTGGATGCTGAATTGAACGGTAATGCGGAAGGTAGTGCCTTTATTTGGAGGAGCGATGATGCTGGTACCACTTGGACCCCAGCTGGAGGTGCGCCCACACGGGATGCTACCAACAACTGGCTTCAGCTATCCGGTATTCAAAGCTTTTCATTGTTTTCCGCGGCTGCAAATTGTCCGAGCTTGACAACGGCTCCAGCGAATGTTACCATCACAAATAGTATGTGTGATGGGGACTGTACCGTTAGTGGAGGCGTAATTGTAGCGCCATCGGGTACCCCTTGTCCATTTGGTACTGAATTACAGTATCAGGTAGATGGCGGTTCGTGGACGACTACCCTGCCTGTATACGCACAGACGGGACCTGCACAATCAATTGCTACTCGTTGTGGCTGTTTGCTAGATCCACTCGTAGCGAGTCCTGCTTCGGTTGCGGAAGTGACGGTGCCTGGTACTTGTCCTGATCCTAATCCAGCTATTGTGGTTACGGAGACCTCTGGAGTAACTTCAGATGACGGTATTCTTTGTGCAGATGGTACTGCAACGTTGACAGCTAGTGGAGGTAGTAGCTATGCCTGGAGCACTATGGAAACTACGGCT
>CANHDG010000264.1 GCA_947459365.1 Saprospirales bacterium | reverse complement strand
GGGAAGCTCCGCTTACTCTTTGGTCGACGGCTCCTCCATAGGCTTCAAAGGAGCGAATGCGGGTAGGGTCCATTGGTCTATTGAAAAGAACAATTTTACCTTTTATACCTTGTTCGCCCAATCGTTCGAGGTCACTCCAACTTTTGGCTTCTACTATGTTTCCTTCTATTTTTTGGCCGTTGGTACCGACGGATCCTCCTAATGCCAACACGTTAAGTTCATAGCTGTTTTTGCGGTTAGAACCCTTTACGAATGCGCGTTCTTTTGCGCCTCGTTCCCAATGGGGGACCCATACGGGCTGTAGCCAGACAGAGTCTAAACCGAGGGTGTCAAGTACGCTTTTTGTCCAGGCTACTGCTTTTTCTGCGCCCATACTTCCGCTTAGGCGGTGCCCGATATCTTTACAGAGGGTTCTTAGCCAATCGTGGCATTGGCCATCTCCGAGGGCATTTTGGTAGATTTCTTTTATGATTTGTTCTTTTTGGGCATCTTTTGGCTGTGCTTGAACTACATTTGATGCTAGTGTAATTGTAAAAAATACACTAAATGTTGCTTTTTTTACCAGGTTAAGTAGGTTGAGTGGTGGTTGATTTTTTATTTGTGCCATATATAAAAAATTAAATGTTGTATTAATACTACATCTCAAAATGTTGCGGTGTTGATAGTTGTTGTGAAAATCAAAAATAAAGGAGTTTTTTTGTTAAAAATGAATAAAACGAGATAGTAATTGAGTGTTTTTTTTATTTATTTGTTAATAATCCAGTAATCAACTAAAAAAAATGATCATGTTGTTGTTGTTGCTACACAAAGTATCGTACCTTTGCAACTGTTATTAGTCACGTCGTAGTAAATACGCGAGAATAATTTGGTTTTATTTGGTTAGGGCTGAGGTAGTGCTGTGGTGGCGCTACCTCAATTTTTTTGCGGTTTTTGTACTTTTATTTAGGTTGTCCGATTCGTTTTTGCACGGCTTCTAGGTTCATTTTCATTTTATGTAAGTCGGCTGGATTTATTTCTGGGAATTCTGATTTCCAGGTTTCCAGTAGTCGGAGCGGTAGCACATAAAATTTTGGTTTTTGGTTAGCTCTTTTGTGGATGTATCTCCACGTAGGAATTGTTTGGTAGTTGTACAGTTCTGCTTTAATGTCCTGAGCTGTTTTGACCAAGTCGACTTGTAGCATCAACCCTACGTCAGTATAGGGTTGTTGTTGGTTGCTTATGAAATTTCCAAGTGAGTAAGCAACTAAATTATGCTTGCCGTTGATGTATTCTTTTCTTACTGGTTGTACCACATGTGGGTGCATGCCGACCACTAGGTCGACGCCGTTTTTGAGTAAGAAAATGGCTAATGCTCGTTGGTCTTTGTTTTCTGTTAATTGGTATTCCAATCCCCAATGCATTACCGCAATAATAAAATGCGGTTTTCGAGCTTTTGCTTCTTGAATATCTTGAGCAATCAGGGTAGTATCAATCAAGTTAACGATGGTTGGAGTATCGGTTGGAACCCCATTTGTTCCATAGGTATAGTTAAGAAAAGCTAGTTTAAAATCATTTTTATAAACGATCAGTGGGTAGAATAGATCTTTGTCCAGTTTGTTTAGGAATGTACCAGTTTGTGCAAATCCAATTTTTCGCACGGTTTGGACTGTTTTAATTACTCCTGTTTTTCTTCCATCGTTGGAGTGATTATTGGCTGTTACCAGAACATCGAACCCAGTATTCCAAAGTGCTTGGGCGAGGGCGTCTGGGCTTTTGAACATTGGATAGCCGGAGTAGGGAGGTTTTCCGGGCAGGGTTAGTTCTAGGTTGGCTATGGCTAAGTCGGCTTCGCTAATTTCTTTTTTTACAAACTGGAAGCAATGATTATAGTCGTAAAGTCCTGGGGATACTTCAGCACTGGATATCTGTGGTGCATGGCCCATTACATCACCTACAAAAAGGAGGCTTAGAGTATCAGTCTGCCCGTATGCCCATGTTGGAACTAAGAACAGGAATAGCAAACGGAGGTATTTTCGGTTTGATTTTAGTATTTCTGCTTGTAAGCTGTAGGCTATGCGGGGAAAAAGTGCTTTTATAATTGAACTAAAGGAGCTTAGCATTTTTGAAAATTTTAACGATGTTTAACCAATAAATTTTGCCAAAAATAGGTTTAGTATCTCAGACTGATGTAAAAAGAGATGAAATAAGAACGGTCTGGTTTGTTTGTATTTTCTCATTTTATTCCAAAAGATACCATTATTATGATTATTCTCGCTTTATTTTTGGTAATTGGTCTTGCATTTGGAGGCAAGGTTCTGAAGGATAGTTAGACGGGAAGGATACGATTTCGGATGTATCTTTGTTGGGAAAAGCAAAGTGATGGATACTTCTGAACGTATAATTGGCATTTTTGAGGGGAGCAGTCCTGGTCCGTTACTAATAGCGGTTGGTGCGGTTCATGGTAATGAGCCTGCTGGGGTGCTGGCCATTGAAGCGTTTTTAGAGATGGTGAAGGTTCAGGCGGTAAGTCCCGAGTTGTGTTTTAAGGGGAATTTCATTGGCGTAGTAGGGAATTTAGCGGCTTACAGGGCCAATCGTAGGTTTTTCAATCACGACTTAAACCGTAAATGGTCGGTTCCTTTAATTGAGGAAATGGTAAGTTACTCTAATGGAGAGGAGAATGCCTTACAAGGGGAGGAAAAAGAAATGTACGTTCTTATTCGGTTAATGTTAGAGGCAGTGGCGTTATATAAACCATCTGAGGTAATTATTTTGGATTTGCATACTACTTCGGCGTCAGGTGGGGTGTTTTCCATTCCGATTGAATCAGACCAAGGGAGTGTTGCATTGGCCTCTTTATTGCCTGCGCCAGTTGTGTTAGGGTTGACAAGTAGATTTACTGGTACTTTATTGCAGGGTATTTCTGAGGTTTTATCTAGATACAGCCTGCATCCTTGCCCTGTGCGAGGTTTAGCATTTGAGTCTGGTCAGCATCTGGAGGAGGCCGCTGTTCAAAGATCGATTATTGCTTTGTCAGTAGTTGCTCGGGCGGTAGGCTGTATGAATTTAGTGGAAGTGGTTGAGTTACAGGAAGCCAATTTTAGTGCGGTATTGCCTCGTTTGGTTCGAATTTTTTATAAACATTCGATTGATCCTGGTACTAATTTTTCGATGTTTCCGGGGTATGTTAATTTTCAGTATATTGAGAAGGGCGAGCAGTTAGCCCTCGGTTCTCACGGGGTAGTTTGTTCTCCATCCAGCGGCTATCTTTTAATGCCTTTATACCAGACTCAGGGTTCGGATGGGTTTTTTTTAGCGGAGGAAGTTGATAGATTCGACTAAGTTCGGATAAAAAAATCCCGTTTCTTCGGAGAGGGAGGAAACGGGATGATGCGGAAATAGTAGAATAGGGCCTTTATTTGGGTGTTCTCCAAATTACCGCTGCCATTACTTGTCCGGTTGCTTTCAGTACTTGTTTATCGATAATAGAGATATTGTCTTGGTGGGTGTGGTGGTAGTCACCGAACAGTTTTTCTCCATCGTTGGGGATACTAATAATATCAATCATTGGAATTCTGGCATTACGGATTACAAATACGTGATCATCAGTGATTCCAGGGCCATTTGAGTTAACGAAATATTGGCCATATCCAAGGGATCCTGCCAGCGTCCATATTTTATCAACTACAGCAGGTGCGACTTGCATGGATACCCCTTCCTTCATGAAACGAGCTCCTTTTGCCCCTACCATATCTAG
>CANHDG010000263.1 GCA_947459365.1 Saprospirales bacterium | reverse complement strand
GCTTCTTTTTCCTCCTCCGTGGCGCGAATCACTTCCGCTGGTAAAATGGTGGGGGATCCCTCCTTTGATAGAAAGGTGTTCACTCCGATTAGCGGCAACTCTCCCGTGTGTTTGAGGGTTTCGTAATACAGGCTCTCTTCCTGAATTTTTCCACGTTGGTACATGGTCTCCATGGCGCCCAGCACTCCACCGCGTTCAGTAATACGGTCAAACTCCATCAGTACCGCTTCCTCTACTAAATCAGTCAGTTCCTCGATGATAAAGGAACCTTGGAGCGGATTCTCGTTTTTGGCCAGCCCGAGCTCATGGTTGATGATAAGTTGGATGGCCATCGCTCTTCGCACCGATTCCTCCGTAGGGGTAGTGATCGCCTCATCATATGCATTGGTGTGCAAGGAATTACAATTGTCATAGATCGCGTACAGTGCTTGCAGCGTGGTACGGATGTCATTAAAAGCAATCTCTTGCGCGTGAAGGGAGCGGCCCGAGGTTTGAATGTGGTATTTCAACATTTGGCTGCGTTCATTCGCTCCATAAAGGTTTTTCATCGCTTTTGCCCAGATCCGACGAGCCACACGGCCTATTACTGCGTATTCGGGATCTACTCCGTTGGAAAAAAAGAAGGAGAGGTTGGGTGCAAAGTCATCCACGTTCATCCCACGGCTTCGGTAATATTCGACGAAAGTGAAACCGTTGGCCAGGGTAAAAGCAAGCTGAGAGATGGGGTTGGCTCCAGCCTCCGCTATGTGGTAGCCAGATATGGACACCGAGTAGAAATTGCGCACCTTCTTTTGAATAAAATAGGCTTGTACATCGCCCATCACGCGCAAACTGAATTCGGTACTAAAGATACAAGTATTTTGGGCTTGGTCTTCCTTCAGAATATCTGCTTGTACGGTGCCACGAACCGATTGCAAGGCTTTGGCTTTTAGTTGTTCGTACACATCGGTTGGAAGCACCTCGTCACCCGTGATACCGAGTAGCAGGAGTCCTAAGCCGTTGTTTCCTTCTGGTAATGGACCATTGTAACAAGGCCTGGGCAATCCGTTTTGATCGTATTTTTCCGTTAGTTTGGACTCCACCAAGTGCTCCAAGCCGTTTTCACGAATATAATACTCGCATTGCTGATCAATGGCAGCATTCATGAAGAAAGCAGCCACGGTTGCAGCAGGTCCATTAATGGTCATTGAAACCGAAGTCTTCGGATCACAAAGATCAAAGCCAGAATAAAGTTTTTTGGCATCATCAAGGCAGCATACAGATACTCCAGAGTTTCCAATTTTTCCGTAAATATCGGGTCGATAATCCGGGTCTTCCCCATAGAGGGTTACTGAATCAAAGGCTGTTGATAATCGAGCAGCTGGTAATCCTGCGGAAACGTAATGGAAACGGCGGTTGGTTCGCTCCGGTCCGCCTTCTCCGGCAAACATCCGCGTGGGGTCTTCTCCTTGTCGTTTGAAGGGGAAAACGCCTGCGGTGTACGGGAATTCTCCAGGTACATTTTCCTGAAGTGACCATTTGACGATTTCACCCCAATCCTCGTATTTCGGCAGGGCTACTCGTTTGATGCGGGTATGGCTAAGGCTGGTGGTAAAAGTGGATTGGCGGATTTCTTTGTCTCGTACTTTGTAAACGTACTCATCCGCATTGTACTTAGCTTTCTTCTCAACCCAACCCTCTAGGATTCGTTGGCATTCGCCAGCAAGGTCTTTCCGAAGGTCAGCATGCCGCTGAAGCAGGATCTCCGCTGTTTCTGGATTGGTTTTTTGCAGGCTGTCAGCAGCGTGTTTAAAGGCAAAAAGCTGACGTGCGAGGGCGCTTTGTTGAACCACCCACTGGTCGTATTTGCGATTGTTTTCGCTGATTTCAGATAAGTAACGCGTCCGATTCGGGGGAATGATATAGACTTTTTCTGACATTTCATTGGTGGCATGGAAGGAGGTTTCCAATCCGCCACCTTGCTTTTCATTCACTAATTGAATGATCCGACTGTAAAGTTGATTGACACCGGGATCATTGAATTGGCTGGCGATACAACCAAACACGGGCATTTCATCCACCGAAACTTCCCAAGTATTCCGATTGCGCTGGACTTGTTTGCGCACATCTCGAAGAGCATCCAGGGCACCGCGTTTATCGAATTTATTTATGGCGATCACATCTGCGAAGTCCAACATATCGATTTTCTCGAGCTGGGTGGCTGCTCCAAACTCTGGAGTCATCACGTAAAGAGAAACATCTGAGTGGTCGATAATTTCCGTATCGGATTGTCCAATACCACTGGTCTCGAGAATAATCAAGTCGAATCCGCTCGATTTAAGGATGTCAACAGCTGCGTGTACGTATTTGGAAAGGGCTAGATTACTTTGGCGGGTAGCCAAGGAACGCATATATACCCTTGAATTATTGATAGCGTTCATCCGAATTCGGTCGCCCAATAAGGCTCCTCCCGTTTTTCGCTTGGAAGGATCCACAGAAATAATGCCTAAGGTTTTGTCTGGGAAATCCAACAGGAACCGACGGACCAGCTCATCCACCATTGAAGATTTGCCTGCGCCTCCGGTTCCGGTAATACCAAGCACCGGCGTTTTTTGAACGGGAAGTTGGTTTTTAAGCTGTTGCTCAAATATTTCTGGGGCATTTTCTGCAATCGTGATCAGCCGTCCAACCAATCGATCGCGAAGTTGGGCAGCTGCCTTAGGAAGCGAACCCAGTTGCTGAAGTTCTGCTCCCAGCTGTTCTCCTACCGGGAAATCGCATTTTTCCAAGACATCATTAATCATGCCTTGCAAACCCATGCTGCGGCCGTCATCCGGGTGGTAAATGCGGGTAATCCCGTATGCGTGAAGTTCTTCTATTTCAGACGGCAAAATAGTACCGCCCCCTCCACCAAAAATCTTGATCTGACTGGCTCCACGTTCTTGCAGGAGGTCGTACATATATTTGAAAAACTCCGTGTGTCCTCCCTGGTAGGAAGTGATAGCAATTCCCTGAACGTCTTCTTGAATGGCACAATGGACAATCTCCTGCACGGAGCGGTTGTGGCCAAGGTGGATAATCTCAGCGCCGCTTGATTGCATAATTCGCCGCATGATGTTAATGGAGGCATCATGCCCATCAAATAGGCTGGCGGCCGTGACAATTCTGATTTTGTGTTGCGGTATATAAGGTATGGGCTGTAACATGTATACGTATATTAACTTCGAATGAATGGCGAAATGGCTAAAAGGAGTTGAATCAATATCAAGTGCTCCAATTTCTGTGGTTACCAACAAGCGGGAGCTGGGCTTGTTCGGGTTAAAGCAATCTATTTTTGTTTGGAGGATTCTTTTTTACCTCGAAGCAGTTCTAGTTGGCCACTGGCTTTTGCCAAGCGTAGCACCGCAAGTTTGTAAGCAAATACCTGTTGCCAGTAATGGGTTTCTGCTTCTGAATG
Source organism: Saprospirales bacterium (assembly GCA_947459365.1). GTDB lineage: Bacteria > Bacteroidota > Bacteroidia > Chitinophagales > Saprospiraceae > M3007. The sequence continues at coordinate 309 of CANHDG010000263.1, read as the reverse complement.
GGCTGTTTGCGCATTTAAAAGATCGGTCAATGGAACTTCGCCTGATTTGTACCGAAGGGCGAGTTTATCTGTGATTTCTTTGGCAAGGTCTACGTTTTCGGCTTGCACCCGCAACCCGCTTAAAGCGGTGGTAAGTTGTACTTTTGCTTGCCTAAACTCCATGGTTTTCAGCAATTCCACCTGACGCAAGTCTTCCCGGACTTTCTGAATTTCGAGCTGAAGGATGGACATCTTATGCTTTCGGCGGTTGCCATCCAATAGATTCACGGAGGCTTTTATTCCAACGGCTGCCATTCCGTACCAGCGTTT
>CANHDG010000262.1 GCA_947459365.1 Saprospirales bacterium | reverse complement strand
ATCTTTTGGGCATATTTCAAATTAATGTCCTGAATTCGGGAAGCTTGAGCTTCTGATAAGGTTAGCTTTTCCACCATCATCTCTGTTTGCCGTTTCGCCATTTCCTCCGGGGAGCCCTGGAAATTACGGCCAGCACCGGGCTGAGCAAAAAGTGCTAAAAAAGGAGAAATGGCCAACAGTACTACAAATAATGATTTTTTCATATATTAATTTATTCCAAAATTACGAACTGCAAAGGTCTTTAATGAAGGGCGTTTTTTCTTATTTATTCAATCAACAGCAAAGATGCTTCTACCAACAGCGTTTTTACCCAGATGGTTGTATCCGCTTGATGCCCCTCTACTCTCCTGCGCTAAAAAAACGATTCAACAATTCTTCCTTATAGTTGGCTCCGATGGGTAATGGAACTTCCTGAATTTTCACGAAATTACCCTCCAATGTCCGTACTTTATCAAGGGCGACCAGGTAGGATTTATGGATTCGAAGGAAGCGATCCGAGGGAAGCTCCTCTTCCAATTGCTTCAATGAACCCAAGGCCAACAATCGGCCATGCGTCGTATAATAGGCTACATACTCTCGCATACTTTGCACATAGAGCAACTCCTCCAAGTCCAAACGATGTACCTTATGTTCTGACTTGACCATCAAAAAATTCTTTTTCGGAGCAGGTGCAGGTAAACGATCTTGAGCTTTGTGCACCGCCTGCAAAAAGCGTTCAAAGGAGAAAGGCTTCAACAAGTAGTCCACAACATTTAAGTCATAGCCCTCCAAGGCATACTCAGAATAAGCGGTAGTAAGCACCACGAGTGGCTTCCGTGGCATAGACTTCAGAAAGTCAATTCCGTTTAATTCAGGCATCTGTATATCCAAAAAAAGGAGATCTACTACCTGCTCGCGCAGGGCCTCCATCGCCTCCAAAGGATTTGCACAAGTCCCCACCAGCTCCAAGGTTTTTGTTCTGGAGGTGTAATTCGCCACAAGGACCCGCGCCAATTCCTCATCATCTACGACTAGGCATCTCAGTTTATGCATCTTTCAATTGCAATTGTAAATGAATTGAAAACACCTCCCCATCCGCCAGCAATTGTAAATCATGCCGATCCGGATACAATAACTCTAGTTGACGGCGAACATTTTTCAAACCGATCCCGCCAACTTTGTCTTTTGAACCAACGCTCTTCGGCAAGCTATTGTGGACCCAAAAGTCGAGTTGCTGCTCTTTCGTTTGCAGTTTAATGTCAATCCACCCATGATGAAGGTCCTCTACCCGACTGTGTTTAAAGGCATTTTCGACAAATGGAACTAACAATAGCGGGGCCAATTGCATAGCCGGGCGGCTTTCATCCAGTTGCACTTTTACGTTCATCCCCCGACTATCCTTTAAAAGTTGTAGGCTAATAAAGTTACGGAGGTAGGCTATTTCCTTGTGTAAAGGTACCCGATCTGCTTTGCAATCGTGCAACATATACCGCAACATTTCGGACAATTTCAGCAATTGCTCCGGTGCCTGATTGGATTTTAGTAAGGTCAGGGTGTAAATATTATTGAGCGCATTGAACAGAAAATGCGGGTTAATCTGCGATTTTAGAAACTGGATTTCTGCTTCTAGTTTCTCGCTTTTGTAATCGGCTGCTTCTTTTTCTTTCTGAGTGGCAAATTGAGCTATTGCGAATAAGGCACTCCCTATCCAGGAAGTAAAAAAAGGCATCACGAAGGAAAGGTACCGCATTCCCTGTTTAAATCCGGTCATTGGTTTGTGGCCTTCCGGCGACCAGTTGGGTTTGCGAAACCAGTCAGACCAAGGTGCATGCTCCCAATTTAATCCCCAGGCAACCAGCACAACCAGCAGGATTCCTGCCAAGGCGTACAAAAAAGGAGTTCTTTTTTTAAAATAAAGAACGGGGAGCAGGAATTTCAAGTTGACCCAAACAACCAATGCTATGCCTGCGGCAATCATCCAGGTACGCTGCGGGTAATAGCTCCAATTTACCACCTCCCCACCTGATAACAAAACTGGTACCAGGGTCCAAAAAGCGGCCCAGTAAAGTAGTTGTTGGACAATCGTTCGGTTCATACCTACAAAGGTGCACGCTATTGATCGATTCAGTATTATTTTTCAACCAACCCACCAATTTTATCGTTTACAGAAGGGAGTCTATCTATATTTTCAATAAAAAATAGGTTCTAGGCAGGTTAATAAAAAAAATAACTGCTTTTGGACTGATCCACTTAAATTTGCCGCATGACAAACAACGTGCTTGAGAACAACGACGTACGCGGACTAGGTAGTAACCTGGACCTATTGGCCTCCCAGGTAGTAGAGGGGTTTATTGTTGGACTTCATAAAAGTCCTTTTCACGGTTTTTCGGTAGAATTTGCGGAGCATCGCCTCTACAATGCTGGGGAATCTACCCGAAATATCGACTGGAAAGTTTTTGGCCGAACGAACAAACTCTACTCCAAGAAATACGATGAAGAAACCAACCTTCGCTGCCAGTTAGTAGTCGATGCTTCCTCCACCATGTACTATCCTTACGACGAGAAGCAGCTCGCTGAGTTAAAGTACAAGAATAAATTTTGCTTTTCAGCGCAGGCGGCAGCGGTATTGATGAATGCCTTAAAAAAACAGCGCGACGCCTTTGGCTTGACCTTGTTTGACGATGAAATCCGAATTGCTACTCACTGCAAATCGACCACTACGCATTACCTGCAACTACTCAACCATTTGGCAGAACGTATTGAAAACCCGGTCTTAAACCGCAAGACCGACTTAGGGAAAAACCTGCATTTGGTGGCTGATGCGGTGCACCGCCGCTCCATGATTGTTATTTTTACGGATGTAATTGAGCGGATGGATCAGGCGGAGGAACTGTTTTCCTCCTTGCAGCACCTACGGCACAACAAGCACGAAGTGATCCTTTTTCACGTCACCGATCACCGGAAAGAAATTGAATTTGAGTTTGAGAACCGGCCGTACGAATTTGTGGATATGGAAACAGGGGAACGGCTAAAACTACTTCCACAAGAGGTAAAAGAATACTACAAGGAACAGATTCAAACCTTTTTGGAACAGTTAAAAATGAAATGCCTTCAATACAAGATTGATTTTGTAGAGGCAGACATCAACAAAGGATTTTTACCTATTCTTCAAACCTGGATGCTTAAGCGCCAAAAAATGATGTAAGTATGGCCTTAGTGGAACCATTACCCAGCGACCAGAACGAGGAGGTAGCCGAACTGGCGCGATTTTTTAATGAAACGCTTGGATTTTGCCCAAACTCTGTGTTAACCATGCAGCATCGTCCTGCTATCGCGACCGCCTTCATCCAGCTAAACAAAGCGGTCATGGCAAATTCAGGACGCGTCACCAGCGATCTCAAACGACTCATTGGCTACCTGGCCAGTCTGGAAGCTGGTTGCCGCTACTGCCAAGCCCACACCATCCGGGCGGCCGAACGCTACGGCGCGGTGGAAGATAAACTGCAGCATATTTGGGAATTCAGAACCCATCCAGCCTTTTCGGAGGCAGAACGTGCCGCCCTTGAATTTGCCATTGCGGCAGCAGCGGTCCCCAATCAGGTAGACGAAACCATCAAAGCTCAATTGAAAGAGCATTGGGAGGATGGTGAAATCGTCGAAATTCTGGGAGTTATTTCCTTGTTTGGCTATTTAAACCGGTGGAACGACAGTATGGGCACCCGCCTTGAGGAACCTGCAGCGGAGAGCGGCGCCCAATGGCTCGGCATGCAAGGGTGGAACCGAGGGAAACACCTT
>CANHDG010000261.1 GCA_947459365.1 Saprospirales bacterium | reverse complement strand
ATTTTGCACCCAGGCGATTTGTTGTCCATCTGGGCTTATTTTGGCTTGATAAAGCGGAAATTTCCGCTTGTTTTTTACTTTTACCAAATTAGTCGTCGCGGGTTCTTGGGTGTCCTTTAAGTCTTCCGCTGCGCGTTGTTGGTAGTGTTCAAAGACGAGTTCGGTGGTTCGATCATAACCATTTCCCATTACATACCGAAATCCGGCATCCAATCCTCGGTTGATGCGGGTGAGATAAAGCAGGTTGCTGATGGTTCCGACGCCAAATTGCTGAGCGATGTATTGCCAGAAGGCATGCCCAGCCAGGGCTGGAAATTTTTGGGCGAGTTCGGAGAAAGTAGAAGCTTCTTCTGCCAAAAGCACTTGGCGGAGTTCTTCGTCCCGTTGTACATTCCAGGCGCTGCCACAATAGGCCTTGAGTCCGTTGATATACCAATCCGGCATATTGAGCAGGACGGAATTTTGGACAATTTCCTGGAGGTTTCCCCCGAGCAGCATGGCATTGAGGAGGATGCCTGCGATACCCTCCCGAATTTGTAGTTGCAACAGCTGGTGATCACCGTTGTAATAGACAAACATCTTGTTACCCGACACTTTAGTTTCTCCAGATTTGACCAAAAAAAGTTCATCGGCGCCAATATTGCTTTGCTTCAAGTCGCTGAGATCGGTAAATACCAACAATTCAATGGGCTCGTTCAGTTCGTATTCCAGGAGTTGCTGAATATCAAGGTAGTGGCCTTCCGCTAGCTGGAGGGCAGGGATGGCAATGTTCTGGGCTTCCCCGTACCAGTAGGTTGTGAAATGGGGCGTCTCGTAGTACTTCCAGTCTTCCTGGTGGTGGTGGTATTGGACCCTGTTTTTCCCAAAACCCGTCTGCATGTTTTGCGACTTCAACACGGTGGTACCCCCCAGCAGCAGAATGCTCAGGCCAAGCAGAAAAGGAAAAAAAGGCGCTTTTATTTGCATAGTCCTTCGATTTAGGCGGTAAATATAAGCCGTTGAAGAGAAAGACATTGGTTAGAAGGAGGCTGAAATTCATTTTTGACCCACATCTAACCAAGTTTTTCTCTTTACAAGATAGAATACTCCACAAAGGGCAGTTTACCCGGGAAATCGGTATTGAAATGCAATCCTCTACTTTCTCTTCGATGGGCAGCTGAGCGGGTAATCAGGTAAGCTACCGTAATCAGGTTGCGCAATTCCATCAGCTGTGGACTGACAGCAGTAGTGCTGTAAAGGGTTTCTGTCTCTTGATAAAGCAGGAACAGGCGGTCCATCGCTCGTTTGAGACGCACATTATTGCGTACAATTCCCACATAATACGACATGATTTCTTTTAATTCCTTTGCACTTTGGGTGATTAGGACGAGTTCTTTGGGGGCCATGGTCCCCTCCGAATTCCAGTCTGGAATCTGTTCTTGAAAGGGCATGTTCGCTAGATTGGCTGACAGGTCCTCTGCGATGCGGTGGGCAAACACCAGGGCTTCCAGCAAGGAATTCGAGGCCAGTCGGTTGGCGCCGTGCAAACCCGTACTGGTACATTCTCCGGCGGCATACAAACGGTGGATACTGCTCCTTCCTTTCTCATCCACCCAGATTCCCCCACACATATAGTGGCAGGCAGGTACTACCGGGATCAAGTCGTTCAGGGGGTCGATTCCCAAGCTTAGGCAATGTTGGTGAATGGTGGGGAAATGGGCCAGGAAACCTTCTTTATCCAAGTGGGTACAATCCAAGTACATACAATCGGTGCCCCGTTTTTTCATTTCGGAGTCGATGGCGCGGGCCACGATATCCCGGGGGGCTAAGGAAAGCCGCTCATCGTAGTGTTCCATAAAGGTTTCGCCCTCTTTGGATGTAAGGACGGCCCCAAAGCCACGAACCGCCTCCGAGATCAAGAAAGAGGGGTTTCCTCCGGAGGGATGGTAGAGCGAGGTGGGGTGAAACTGCATAAATTCCATGCCTTCTACCCTACCCTTTGCCCGGTACACCATTGCTACCCCGTCACCGGTAGCGATAATTGGGTTGGTGGTTGACTTGTACACTTGACCGCCACCGCCGGTGCACAGCACGGTTGCACGGGCAAGGATGGTTTCGATTTCACCCGATTGCTTGTTGAGGGCATAACAACCATAACATTCAATGCCGGGTGTCACCCGGATCACCAGACGGCCGAGGTGGTGTTGGGTGATGAGGTCCAGTGCAAAATAATGTTCGAGGAGGGTGATTTGTGGGTACTGTTCGGCCTCCTGCAGCAGGGTGCGTTGGATTTCCCAACCAGTGAGGTCTTTATAATGCAAGATCCGGTGTTCGGAGTGTCCCCCTTCTTTGGCTAGGTCATAATCGGGGGAGTTTTGGGCCTTGTCGAAGCGAGCGCCCATGTCGATAATTTCCTGCACCCGCTCTGGACCTTCGCTCACGACCAGTTCCACGATTTCGCGTTTGCAGAGTCCATCACCGGCATCAAGGGTATCGGCGATGTGTTTGTCAAAATTATCTTTTTCGGGGTTCCAAACGGCGGCTACCCCACCTTGAGCATAGCGCGTATTGGTTTCTTCTTCATTGGTTTTGGTAAGCACCAAGATGGAGCGATCGGGCATTTGGCGAGCCAGTTTGATGGCCAAGCTCAGTCCAGCGATGCCAGATCCGAGGATCAGAATATCCGTTTTCATAGTTAAAAAAATATGGCATGCCGGCGGGGGCATGCCATATTGAATAGAACATTAATTCAAAGAAATGGAGGCCAAAAACTAGGCCTCGTTATCGTCATCATAAAAATCGTCCTCCACGTCTGACAGCTCATCTACCTCATCATCTGGGAAAGCCCCTTCAAATGGCTTTGGTCCACCGGGCTGACCAGTAAAGTGTTTGATTAGCAGCACCTCCCGCTGGGTTAGTTCGCGGAATCCACCACGCTGAAGGCCTTTTTTAGTCAAGCCAGCGAAGTAGAAGCGGTCAAGGCGTTTTACCTCATAGCCCAGGGATTCAAACAAGCGGCGAACCACCCGGTTCCGTCCACTGGTAATTTCGAGCTCTACCACATCTTGCTCGGGGTGGTCTTCTGCAAACCGGATCCAGTTCACCTCTACTACCCCATCTTCCAGTTCTACGCCCGCCATAATGCGGTCGTAATCCTCTTGAGTCAGTCCATGGCTCAAGCCAATGCGGTACTGTTTTTGGGCATGGTAGCTTGGGTGGGTCAGTTTTTGTGCCAGCTCTCCATCATTGGTGAGTAGGATCAAACCCGTGGTTTCACGGTCTAATCGTCCAACTGGATAGATGCGCTCAGGGAAATGTGGGTCTACGATATCCATCACGGTAAAGCGCCCTTTTTCATCGTCTGTAGTGGTGATTACACCCTTCGGCTTGTTTAGCAACACATAGATTTGACGCTCTTGGATAGCCACGTCTTTGCCTTCGCAAGTAACATGGTCACCCATCTGGTAGCGGTAGTAGGGTTCTGTAATGACGGTACCATTTACGGTAACCATCCCATTTTCAATAAACTCTACCGCTTTACGGCGGCTTGCGATTCCGCAATGCGCCAAGTATTTATTAAGAGGCATGCCTTCTCCGGTCGGAAGATCAGGTTTGGGCATTTTCTCTACATAAAAATCATTTTGTTTTTTAAATGGTTTCTTTTTAGGGAAACGAGAAGGACCTCTGCTTCCCCCTTGGTAACCACCACCGGAGCGATCCTGATACGGACGGCGCTCGTAACCACCACCACCCGAATTGCGGTCTTGGTAGCCACCGCCGCCAGAGCGATCCTGATACGGACGGCGCTCGT
>CANHDG010000260.1 GCA_947459365.1 Saprospirales bacterium | reverse complement strand
TAGTGGTATAAAATCCTTGATGTTTTTTCAATAGGAGTGACAAAAACCGCTTGATAAAGCTCGTCAACGTAAAATTTATTGGCCAAAATCCGGGTAAATCCTGTCTGCGCCTCATCTGCTACCGGTTGGTTTTTCTCCTGTTTGTAGATAAAGTAGGATATTAGTAAAACCATAACCGCGATCACGGTGGCAGTGGTCATCAGGACCACCTCCGTACTGGCATCCAATGCTGTTTGAAGCATCGGAATAACCGGAGCACTATTTAATCCGGTTCCTGACATCCAGTGCGATAACCATTGGTCGTTGCCTGTATGCAAGAAGTGGGGTAGGTTTAATAAGCCTCCAACGACCGATAGAATGGCAAGGGCAATCAGTGGGAGCGTCATGATCGCAGGACTCTCGTGTACATGGGCCGCTTGTTCCTCTGTTCCTCTGAAATTTCCAAAGAACGTAACGTACATCAATCGGCTCATGTAAATAGCCGTAATCATAGCACTGAAACTGCTCAACCCCCACCAAATCATTCCTCCATGTTCAAAGGTATGTGCCAAAATTTCATCCTTAGAGAAGAATCCTGACAACAGGGGGAATCCACTAATCGCGAAGGTACCAATCAAAAAGACCCAAAAGGTAATCGGCATTTTGGTGCGTAAACCACCCATTTTCCGAATATCCTGTTCTCCACCCATTCCATGAATCACACTTCCTGCAGCCAAGAACAACAAGGCTTTGAAAAATGCGTGGGTCGTAACGTGAAAAAGAGCACTACTGTAGGCACCCATCCCCAAGGATAAAAACATTAAGCCCAACTGGGAAACCGTGGAGTAGGCCAACACTTTTTTGATATCGTTCTGACGAAGTCCAATGAAAGCGGTAAATAAAGAGGTGGCTAGACCTACAATGGCAATCCAATGAAGTGCCTCCGGGGCTAAGCTGTACATTCCGTTGCATCGAGCAACAAGGTAAATACCCGCCGTTACCATGGTAGCCGCGTGGATAAGTGCCGAGACCGGAGTAGGGCCTGCCATAGCATCAGGCAACCAAGTATACAATGGAATCTGAGCACTTTTACCCATTGCTCCAATGAACAAAAGAAGACAGATGGTGGTAACTGTGGCAGTGTCAACTGTACCTAATTGGGCAAATACCTCCTGGTACTTAAGACTGCCAAAGGTTTGAATAATCAGGAACATTCCCAGTAACAAACCAAGGTCACCAATACGGTTCATAATAAACGCTTTTCTCGCAGCCTTCCCATATTCCCGATTTTCATACCAAAACCCAATTAACAGGTAAGAGCACAAACCAACACCTTCCCATCCAAAAAACAACATCAAAAAGTTGTCTCCCATGATGAGGAGAAGCATCGAGAAGATAAATAAATTCAAATACGCGAAAAATTTGTAAAATCCTTCGTCGTCATGCATGTAGCCAATTGAGTAGACGTGGATCAAAAAACCAATCCCAGTTACAATCAGCATCATCCAAACAGAAAGCTGATCCACAAGAAATCCAAACTCAAATTGCAGCCCATCCAATTGCATGAACTGATAAAGCGTATGCTGAATAGGCCCCGAACCCGCCACCGTATTGAATGCCATAACGGTCAGGATAAAAGAGGCTAAAAGACTGCCAGAACCGATGATACCCACTAGGGATTTGGACATGTTCTTACCGAAAAGCCCGTTAATAAGGAACCCAATAAAAGGTAAGAAGGGTATTAGAGGTATTAAATTTTGCATGCGATGTGTCGTATTACAAATGCGCTTGATTCAACAATTTCAAATTACCAACGAAGCTTATCCAACAAGGAAATATCCGTCGATTTGGTGTTCCGATATACCATTACCAGGATACCTAACCCCACAGCAGCTTCCGCAGCAGCTACTACCATGATGAAAAAGACCATAATCTGTCCCTGCGCATCCCCCAAATAAGTGGAAAAGGCAGCCAACAATAAGTTTACAGCATTGAGCATCAATTCAATGCACATTAAAACAATAATGGCATTCCGGCGAATCAACACCCCAAATACTCCAATGCAAAACAAAATACTGCTGTACATCAGGTAATACTCAATAGGAACAGAGCGTACTATATCTAGCATAATTCGAATATTTTAGAGTTTAATGTCGCGTTTTCCAACCAAAACAGCTCCTACCATAGCCGATAAGAATAATATCCCAGCGATTTCAAATGGAACCACAAAATCAGTAAACAACGCATGCCCCAGGTTTTTTACCAAGCCTACCTGTGGATCGGGCGACTCGGGTCCTTGCAAACTAGCTCCTTTTAGAGCTCCAATGAAGGTTACAAAAAGCATCCCAGCAGCAATTGCTCCCGAGAACTTCCAACTGACCGATTTTTGGGGCTCTGAGTCTTGGTTCAGGTTCAGTAACATCAAGACGAACAAGAACAAAACCATGATTGCTCCGGCATACACGATGAGGTGAACGACTGCCAAAAATTGAGCGTTTAACATTATATACTGCGCCGCAATCAGGAAAAAAGTCAGAATGAGGTAAAGTACACTGTGCACCGGGTTCTTTGCAAAAACCATCATCAATGCAGTGAGAACCGATAGGATCGCAAGGGTAATAAATATTGCCAGAGTCATTGATCTAATTTGTCTGTGTGTTTCTAGATGTCATGGTTTGGACGGCTTCCTAGGATGCTGTCTGAGCTGCACGCTTTTCCTGTAAATGCTTTTGTCGTACGGTTACGTCCACTCGCTGTTCAGGTACAATGCCTTCAACGAGCATGTCTTTGCCAAAAACAAAGTCTTGCCGTACGTAATCGCTCGGAACAATGCGGTCGGTTAAGAATATCGCCTCCTTCGGACATGCTTCTTCACATAGTCCACAAAAGATGCAACGCAACATGTTGATTTCATAAACTGCTGCGTATTTTTCTTCCCGGTACAAGTGCTCTTGACCTTTCTCTCGTTCTGCTGCCACCATCGTGATCGCTTCTGCCGGACATGCTACCGCACATAACCCGCAAGCAGTGCAGTTTTCCCTACCTTGCTCATCCCGTTTCAGAACGTGCCAGCCGCGGTAGACCTTCGCAAATTCCCGCTTCACTTCTGGGTAACGAAGGGTGTTTGATTTGTTAAATATGACCTTGAAAAAGTGCTTCAAGGTAGTGCCCATGCCTTTTAGAATCGCCGGAAGGTAAATCCGCTCCCAAAAGTTCATTTGCTTATTTACGACTAATTTTGATCGATTCGTGAGTTGCATAACCAAATCTTATTTTCCTAACCAAAGGGTCAAAGCCCCTGTCAATAACATATTTAAGATTGCCAATGGAGTAAGAGCTTTCCAACCAAGGTGCATTAACTGGTCGTACCGGAATCGAGGTAGCGTCCAGCGGATCCACATGAATACAAATATGAAAAAGAATATTTTGGCAAATAATACAATCGGTCCCATTAAGCCACCTAGCCAAGAAGGATCAACTCCTGGGAAATTGTATCCCCCAAAGAACAAACTTGAGATGACTGCACTGGAAACAAACATATTAATGTACTCCGCAAACAAGAAAAAACCAAGTTTCATGGAGCCATACTCTGTGTGGTAACCGCCAATTAGCTCTGTTTCACATTCCGCCATGTCAAAGGGAGCGCGGTTGCACTCTGCAAGCGAACAAATGAAGAAGATCAAAAATCCAAGTGGCTGATAAATTACATTCCAACCAAACCCAGTCTGCTGCTTCACAATCTCTCCAATACTTAGGGTGCCGGACATCATGACCAGAGCAATCAAAGAAAGCCCCATCGCCAGTTCATAAGACACCATTTGCGCACTCGCGCGGAT
>CANHDG010000259.1 GCA_947459365.1 Saprospirales bacterium | reverse complement strand
GTCAACGGTAAAAAAACCATACAGACCCAATACTTCTACAACGAGAAAGGAGAACTCATCAAACAAATTGGAAAACAAGGCGAAAGCACTTGGGTATATACCGACCATGATTCCATGGGAAACTGGACGAGAAGAATTGTGTTGAACGATGGAGAACCCCAGGGTATTCATGTTCGTAAAATAACTTATTATGGAAAAAAATAATAGGAAAATTTCAGTTTGGAATTCCTCCATTGCGATAGTAGGATACTGCCTTCTTGGGCTTTCTGCCTGTAAAACCACCTACAATCCTACCTTCCCTTTCGACCCAACTGCTAGCCCCAAAGCGCCGAATTACGCCGATACCAGTGCTTGGGCGGCCTTGCCCCAGAAGCAAGACCTGGCTGACCGCGTTCCAAAATCCCTGGAAAAAATTTCCCCCTCGGCTCAAAACGGTCCAGTGGATGTGTTTTATATCCATCCAACTACCTTGACCGAAAACAGGAAAGAGTGGAAGACATGGAACGGGAGCATTGAAGATGAACGACTCAATACCAAAACGGAGGAATCCGCCTTGCTTTTTCAAGCCTCTGCCTTCAATGGAGCAGGTCGCGTATTTGCTCCGCGGTACCGACAAGCCCATTACTACAGTTTTCTGACCAGCGACAAAGCCTCCGCTCAACAAGCACTCGAACTGGCATACCTAGACGTAAAAGATGCATTCCAGTACTATTTGAAGTACCTCAATGAAGGAAGGCCCTTTATTATTGCCGCCCACAGCCAAGGCTCCAAACACGGGGCCCGATTACTAAAAGAACTTGTGGACACCACCGATCTTCGTCAACAATTGGTGGTAGCTTACCTGCCAGGCTGGCCAGTCCCCTACCAGTATTTCAAAAACATCCCACCGAGTACCCATCCACAGCAAACAGGCTGTTTCTGCTCCTGGAGGACCTTTGAATATAAGTTTGGGAAAAAAAATGCCCGACAACCCGAGATCGCATGCACCAATCCGATTACCTGGCAAACGGATACAACCGCGCAATACGTGCCGAAATCCCTACACAAAGGAGCCGTTTTATACCAATTCGATCGGCTTTACCCACAGATTTGCGACGGGGAAACGTACCGAGGCGTACTGCTTTGTAACAAACCTTCCTTTCGGGGCAGCCTGCTCCTGCGCACCAAAAACTACCACATTGGAGATATAAACTTATATTACCTAGATATCCGACAGAATGCCTTTGAACGCAGCCAAGCCTTCCTGCGGCAAAGCAGCAGCCGGTAAACAGGCTATTTCACCCTAACCTTAACCCTGTCTACGGAGGCATTAACCTTGGGCTGACCATTTATTTACACGGGGAGCCTTGGTTCTATCGGCCTATTTTCGGAATATTGTGAGCACTTTGTTCAAAAATTTCGCATTCTTTAATTTCAAAAGCAAAACAATTGCTACATTAACTTCATTTTTTTCGAAAAATACATTTAAAAAATAGACTAATGGCGAATAAACGTCGGTATTTGAAACCAATTTTAAAACCGACGTTTATTTCATACCAGTTCAAACAGAACCTACATACACTCTACCATTCTTCACTAGTTATTCCTTAACACTTACTCAACCTGGTCATAATGCACAAAGCACTTTTTTTTCTTGCCCTCAGTTTGCAACTGTTGGCAACCTCACAGCTAACCGGGCAAAATATTCAGTTTGTCGAATATGAGCTGCCCAATGGTCTTAAAGTATTGCTCCACGAAGACCATTCCACCCCGATTGTGGCGGTTTCAGTCATGTACCACGTCGGATCTAAAAACGAGAAGCCAGACCGTACAGGCTTTGCCCACTTTTTTGAGCACCTGCTTTTCGAAGGCTCCGCCAACATCAAGCGGGGGGAATTCGACGATCATGTGAGCAATGCAGGCGGCATGAACAACGCCAATACATGGTACGACCGTACCTATTATTATGAGGTATTGCCTTCCAACCAACTCGCTCTAGGTTTGTGGCTGGAAAGTGAGCGCATGCTGCACGCTAAAGTGGAACAAATCGGGATCGAAACCCAGCGGCAGGTGGTAAAAGAAGAACGCCGTCAGCGGATTGACAACCAACCCTATGGAGCCCTTTTGGAGGAAGCCATGAAACGTGCATTCACCGTTCACCCCTATCGCAGTTCCGTGATTGGCTCTATGGAGCACCTGGACGCTGCACAAGAGGAGGATTACAAGCAGTTTTACAAAGACTTTTACCGTCCAGACAATGCTATCCTTTCCATTGCGGGCGATTTAGATATCGAGCAAACCAAGGCGTTGATTGATCTCTATTTTAAGGATATTCCCAAGGGAGTCGGAGAAATTTACCGCCCAAAAGTGGTAGAACCTCCTCTTACCAGAGAAATTCGCGATACTGTGTACGATAACGTGCAGTTGCCCGCTATCGTCTTCACCTACCGCACTCCAGAGCAAGGCACAGCCGACTTTTATGCGGTAAGCATGCTTTCTACCATTCTGAGTCAAGGAGAGAGCAGCCGCTTACAAAAAAATGTGGCCGATGCACAACAAAAAGCAGTGGGTGTAGGAGCTTTCCCTCTTCAATTGGAAGATCCAGGAGCTTGTATCCTGTATGGAGTAGCCAATATGGGCGTAACCCTACCCGAACTTGAAGCCTCGATCGATGCAGAAGTTGCAGCCTTGCAAACAGACCTGATTTCAGAAGCCGAATACCAGAAACTGCTGAACCAAATCGAAAACGATTTTATTTCAGCCAATAATTCAGTAGCCGGAATCGCTGAAAGCCTCGCGAACTACGAAATGTACTTCAACGATGCCAATCTGATCAATACTGAATTACAGCGATACCGCAATGTAACCCGGGAGGATATCCGCAACGCAGCCAAAAAATACTTTGGAAAAAATAGCCGCGTTGTACTCTACTGGCTTCCACGCCCCGAAAAGCCCTAACTCACACCTCCCCTTCACTGGACAATTCAATCAAATAATGAATAGTACTCTTTTTAACAATACCAGCGCCAAAGCCAGCCTGTTCCTGCTCCTGGCTTTCTTTATGGCCTGCTCTCCAAAGACTGGAGAAAAAACCAGCCAAAGCACGGCCACTCCAGCCAAGGAAGCCTCAAAAGCTCCTAAAATCGAATTACCCTCGGGCGATATTCGAAAAAGTGCTCCTCAACCCGGCGCCGCTCCAAGTATTCAAATCGGAAAAGCCGCCACCTATGAATTGGAAAACGGACTAAAAGTAATCGTCGTCGAGAACCATAAACTTCCAAGGGTTTCCTTCCGAGTATTTGCAGACTATGACCCCGTACTTGAAAAAAATGCAGCCGGTTATGTGGAAATGGTCGGTGAACTCCTCACAAAAGGAACTACCAACCGATCCAAAGCTCAAATCGATGAAGCCGTCGACTTTATCGGTGCAAACCTCAATGCAACTCCATCCGGAATCATTGGTGGCTGCTTGAGCAAACATACCGAAAAATTGCTCGACCTAATGAGTGATATCCTGCTGAACCCCACCTTCCCTCAAGAAGAGTTTGACAAAAGCATCAAACGCATCGAGAGCAACCTGGCCTCCCAAAAAGCAGACGCCAACGCAATCATTAGCAATGTTGGAGCAAGGGTTCGGTACGGCAAGCAACACCCCTATGGTGAATTCACCACCGAAAAAAGCATCAAAAACATCCAACTGGAGCAGGTTCGCAAACACTACCAAACTTATTTTAAACCCAATATTTCGTACTTGGTAGTGACGGGTGATATCACTCCAGAAAAAGCACTCCAATACGCGCGCAAATACTTTGGAAAGTGGCAAAAAGCTGAAGTGCCCAAGACCGCTTACATTACT
>CANHDG010000258.1 GCA_947459365.1 Saprospirales bacterium | reverse complement strand
AGATGGTTTGTGTTGTTGGCAGTTGGGCCCAGGATACCAAAGGGTTGGAGCCGGTGGAGGGCGCAGGCCGAGAAGGCAGCATTAAGCGACTCGCCCTTTTGGTTGGCAATGCGCGGTACCAGCACGCCTCCCACCTTCAGAACCCGGAAAACGATGTCGAGGTGATGGAGCGAACCCTGGCTCAGGCACATTTTGACGTCATTTGGGTGACGAATGTTGATTTACGGCAGCTTCGTCAGAGCCTGGATAGTTTTGCATTTCGCTTGCAGGAGGGACAATATGGCGTTGGGTTGTATTATTTTTCGGGGCACGGGATGGAAGTCGATGGCTTGAACTACCTGTTGCCGGTTGAGGCCAATCCAAAAAGTCCAGCGGATGTCCGGTACGATTGTTTTGAGGTCCAGCGGGTATTAGAAAAGATGGAGGAAGCGGGCGTTTCAACCAAGATATTAATCCTAGATGCTTGTCGAGATAATCCTCTCGGCAGGAGTTGGAGTAAATCTGCGGGAGGAGGAGGTTTAGCCAATATGAATGCCCCGGAGGGTACGTTTATTGGGTATGCGACCAAGCCAGGCTCGGTGGCCTTGGATGGGACGGGCCCAAACAGCCCCTACACAACGGCTATGGCCATGCATTTGCTGGAGCCGGACTTGAGTATTTACGATGTGTTTACGAAGGTTGCCAACACGACGCAAGAGATTAGTAAAAAGGCCGGAAGGCTGCAGATACCCTTTATTAGTGCCAGTCTGACAAAACAATTTTACCTTATTGGAACAGGTAAAGCAGCCGAAAGAGGAGAAAGGGAGGATAAATTACCTCCCATCGCACCCTCTTATGATCCTTTAACGGGCCGGTTAGTCTTGGTGGAAGGTGGAAGTTTTTGGATGGGCTGTGATAGTGTACGGCACGCTTGCCAGGGCGATGACTTACCCTTGCACCAAGTTAGTTTGGATGATTTTTATTTGGGGGAAACGGAAGTGACAGTTGCTCAATTTAGCCGATTTATAAAAGAATCCAACTACCAGACGGATGCCGAGCGGGGAGGAGGGAGTTATATTTGGAATGGGAACAACCGGGAGAAAAGGGCAGGGGTCGATTGGAATTGTGACGTGGCGGGCAACAAACGTCCGGTTTGGGAGGAACACCATCCGGTGATTCACGTGAGCTGGAACGATGCGGTGGCATACGTGAATTGGTTGCGTTGGAAGACAAATTTGCCTTACCGATTGCCAACGGAGGCAGAATGGGAATATGCGGCTCGAGGTGGAAGAGCTGGAGCAGATTCGATTGGGTATGCTGGAAGCTCAGTGCTGGCGGAAGTAGCTTGGTTTCACTTGAATTCGGATGGAAAGACGCATCCAGTGAGAGAGAAAAAGCCCAATGCCTTAGTTATTTATGATTTGAATGGGAATGTTTGGGAATGGTGTTCGGACTGGTACCGTCCTTTTTACCCCTCAGAAGCTCAGAGAGGGCCTAATGGCCCACCGAATGGAACGGATAAGGTGAATCGCGGAGGATCTTGGCGCAATTTGGGGCCGTATTGTAATTCGATTGTTCGGAGTTACGATCCACCTGATTTTAGGGGCTATCCTGTAGGATTTCGAATTGCCCGATCCCGGTAAAGCGCGAGCGCTTACAAACTTTCCAATTGACTCTCAAAAAAAGAAGCCGAAACGCCAGGTAAGGCGTTTCGGGCATCCGATTCCTCCACCACGGCTAACGCGGAGAGGAGTATGAACAATAAACAGCAGGTTTATTTATTAGTGCTATTCAGCACGATCCATCTTAGATATTGGATATTTTGCGGATCACCTTATAAAGGCGAGTGGTTTCATTTACATCCTCCTCGAACGGATCATTATCGAAGTAGTTGGCTGAAATCAATTTCAGGCGGTGGACCCTGCCTTTTCCGTTATGGAGTTTCTGCACGTATTTGACCCAGACATTCCCATTGCTTTTTACGGCATAGATTTCATTGTCTCGGATATCGCCTACGCCATCGATCACCTTACACACTACGATATCTCCATTTTTTATAACGGGGTCCATAGAATCACCTTCGATTTGGAAGGCGACCATCCCATGACCTCCCACTCCAGGGATGGAGAAGAAGGATAAATCTTCTTGGTTTCCGGCTCCCAGGGTACTTCCGGCGAAGGCCTTGATGGTTGTGAACAGGATATTGCCCTTTTCTCCTACTGGTTCAACGGAAGGGACGTGTAAAGGGGCATCGAAGCCAAAGGGATTACCGACTCCATAGAGCAACCAGGCCTCGTTGATGCTATAAGAGCGGGCAAACTGCTTCGCTTGTCCGTAATCAATTACCCGTTTGTTGTCGTTATTTAGATAAGCACGGATGATATGGCCGTAGGATTTATTTCCAAGGACCTTCTCGGCGACATCTCCTACGCCCTTGCCGTTACGGTCGTTTTTTACAATGGTGCCTTGTTCTTCCAGCATTTTGAATGCCTGGATGAATCGGCTGTTTAACTGAATGCGATCTTCTTTTATCATGTTGATTATGTTTAAATGCCTGGGATGGGTTGTTGTCATAATAGAATGCAAATTTAAAACAAAAGGTTTTTACAAACAAAATATTTAAAAGTAATTTTTGTTTGTTTTTTAGATGTTCTATGTATTTAATTTATAATCAATGATATATATAAATTCTGTTTGTTTTGTTTTTAATTGGTTGCTTCTTCTGCTTGATCGTATTTGCGCAGTTGGAGTTGGTTGATTACTTCCAGAAGGGCGTCTGCATAAGCGGGTTCTTTTGGCCGAAATTGTTGTTGAAGCCGAAGTGCCCATTCGCTTAGGTTCTGTTGGTGTAATAAGGGTTGAAAAGTGGGGCTGTTGACCAGCTGTTTGCTGAACGCTCGGTAGCCGCTCCAGGCGGTGGCAAACTGCAGCACTTTTTCGCCGGAGTCCATTTGAAGGCAATGATCCTGCTCGCAACTGACTTGTTGGCAAATCAGGTGAAAAGGATTACAGGCTTGATGTGCCGCAGGACTGTCGCCGCCTTGGCTAATTAACAAGGCGTGCGCCAGGCTGATACTGGCTGGGATACCAAATTTTCGCATTTCTGCTTTGGCGACCGGTGCAAAGCGATCGGTATAGTTTAGAAAGCGTAGTTGTTCCGCTTCTGAGCGCTGATGCTGCGCTGTGGGGCGCTGAAAATGCGCTCCGAGCAAAGAGAGATGCTCGGTCCAGGCTTTTTGATTGGGCTCGGCTACCGCCAGGGTAATGGATATTTTTTTATCCCAAACTAAATAAGCGAGTCCAAGTAAGATCGCTAATTTGAATAAAAAGGATTCCTTTTTAGTGGCAGGTGGGTCTAGCCGCGGTGGCTGATGCGGTGGATAGGCGTTTGCCCAGGTGGAATACGGTTGATTGAACGATGCCATACTTGTTTCTTTTCCGGTGATTCAATGCCACAAATATAAAACAATATGTTTTTAAATAAAAAACAATTTGTTGTTTTTAACAAAAAAAAGAAATCAGCGCCCTGTTTCCTGACCAAAATGCTTGTCTTCTGCACTTCTTTCCTCTGCGTTCTTACAAGATCTTGCGTTTTCGCTTGTTTTATTGCCGCTGAAAAAGTTACATTTGCAGCCGGTAGCTTCGTGTCTTTTTTACACTCTCTACCCTGACTTTTTTAACATTCATTTTAAGATCTTAGGAATGACGATAGTAGCAGATTGTGGCTCCACCAAGTGTGATTGGTTGATCCTTCATGGAGAGCGCAACCACCAGTTGGAAAATACCGTTGGTTTCAGTCCTTTTTTCCATACCTCCGAGGAAATCAAGGGGATTGTTGAGGAGCAGTTATTGCCCAAAATCAACGCTGATCAAGTGACCCACCTT
>CANHDG010000257.1 GCA_947459365.1 Saprospirales bacterium | reverse complement strand
CCCACAATTACCAGAGGAGCGGCATACCGAAGCATTTTTTTCCAAAGCTCCCAATCAAAGGTGCCTTGTAGCCGACTAAATTGGGGAAAAAGAAACAACAGGGTCGCAGCACTGGCGATCAAATTGGAGATAAACACATACCCCACTCGGACCTCCGGTGACCAAACATGGTGGACCCATTGGTAGCCTTCCTTACTAGCCCATGGACAGACCACCAGCCAGAAGAGGTTAAAAAAGATGTTAAGACCAATGTTGAGTAGCTTGGCTGCCACAAAATGCCGCGGCCGCTGTTCCAATCGAAGCCTCGCAAACGGCAGTTCACTCAAACAATCCAAAGCAATAATCCAGGCAAACCAACGGATATACTCCGGATGGTTTGCGTAAGCCAACACCTCCGCAATGGGCTGAGAGAAAAAGAGCGCTAGGGAAAGCAGGATACCGGTGGAGAAAAACAAAGACCAGGAAGTCGTGGTATAAGAGCGTTCTCGATCTGCTTCCGGTGTTCCGAAGCGAAAAAAAGCGGACTCTAACCGGTAGGAAAAGAGCACCATCAAAAAGCCCGAATACGCATACAACTCGCTGACCACCCCATATTCACCGGTCAGAAATTGCCGGGTATAGAGCGGCACCAATAGGTAATTCAGAAACCGGCCGACGATACTGCTCAGTCCATAAAGGGCGGTTTCGCCGGCCAGTTTTTTTAGAAGCGACATTTCAGGAAGGATTAAGCCATTTCCTGAATCACCTCCGTTACCTCAGGAACCATGCGTTTCAGCATACCCTCGATCCCAGATTTAAGGGTGACAGTAGAGGACGGACATCCGCTACAAGAGCCCTGCATCTGTACATAGACACGGCCCTTATCATAGCTTTTAAACTCAATGTTTCCACCATCCCCTTCTACGGCTGGCTTCACATAAGTGTCGATTAAGTCTTTGATTTTACGAGCGATTTCACCGTCCTCACCAGTAAATTGACCGGCGACTTCCGCGGCTTGAAGAGAGGCTGCATATTCTGAAAAGCCCTCCTTCACGATTTCACCGTTTTGCTCAATATAGCTCTTAATGAACTCTTTAATTTTCAACATAATCTCGGACCATTCGTAGTTAAACTCCTTGGTGATGGTCACATAATTATTGTTGAAATAAACGCTCTTTACATAGGGCAGCTGCATAAGACTATTGGCCATGGGGCTCCATTCGGATGCCAGATCGGCCTCTTTAAAGTCAGCAATGCCCCTGTATAGCATTCTGTTTGCCACATACTTGAGGGCTTCAGGATTCGGTGTTTGCTCTGTGTAGAGCATGACGGATGTTTTAATAGTATTTTCCATAATAGACGCAAAGATACGGGGAAATGAATAGAACAGAAATAATAGCAAATGGTTAATGGTTAATGAGGGGGGGCTTTTTAGAAAAGCGTGTCATGGTATCAGGGCAAAAACAACCATTTAAGCAGGGCATAAACTGGAAGAACATTGAAGGGATCCCTCTGCAGCATTTTTTTAAACTTCGACGAATTCGGAAAGAAGCGATAAATCGACTCGAAACGAGACTGGAGACTGTTTTTAAAAATGTGTCAGTCCAAAATTCTGAACAAATCCATTTTTTACAATCTTAACTGTATGTCTATTTTCCTGAGAAGGTCCATCCCATTAACAATTACTTCCCCCCCCATTAACAATTAACCATTAATAATTAACCATTAACAAATTGGTGTTATCGCCAAAATAGTCTTTGAATGCCATGGAGAAGATGCCGGGATTGGAAAAGCCAACCATTCCGGAAATGGCTTGAGGTGTGCCGACCCGTTGTTCGAGTAGGTATTTTGCTTTTTCCAAGCGGAGTTCGCGGATAAGTTGAGCGGGCTCTTTTCCGGTGAGTGCGCGTAGTTTGCGGACAAAATGAGGGTTCGTCATTTGTAATTTTCGGGCAATTTCATCGGGCATGAAGTCTGGATTTCCCATCTGCTGCTCGATGTGTAGGACGACTTCGGAGAGGAAGCGGTCTGTCAGGCTTGGGCGGTGGTTGGTGAAGCACAACTGAATAAACCGGTTAAAGTCTTCATGCCGGTGCTTTTGCTTCTCCTGGAGTTCTTGGATGGTTCCATTAAAGTCATCGCTTTGAATGGGGCGGGTAAACCAGGCATCTGCTCCTGCCCGAAGCGAGTCCAATCGCCCTTCGTTGCCATGGTGCCTGCTTAAGAGCAATACTGGAATGTGGCTGGTTTTATCCGATAATTTCACCTGCCGAATCAGGTCAATCCCTTCGTTTGACTGAAGCAAGGCGTCGCAGACGATCAGATCAGGCAGAAGTTCGTGAACCCGTTTCATGGCTTCTGCACTGGAGCCCACCATTTCTACTTGGTAATGGGTGCTGATCAAAGAACGAATATAAAGGGCAATTTGTCGGTTGTTTTCTACCACCAATGCGATAGGCATTTCTTTGTCGCCGTTTAGCCAGGCTTCGTACTTCGGGCTGTGGTAGGCGGATACTGCCTCTGTTTGCACTACGGGCTGCAAGACCGGGCTTGAAAGGACAGAGTGACTCGCTTCGGGCAGGGGCACTTCCGGCTTACCCTGTTGAAGGTCCCATTCCCGTTCCCGGCGTTCCCAACGTTGTCTCCAGCGTTTGGTGGAGAGCGCTTGCCAGCCAAAAAGCGCCAGTAATAGGGTGCTAAAAGAACCAACCAGGACATACCATCGAGTTCGATCAAGGGTGATTTGATCGGGGTTTTCTTGTTGCTTCACCTGCAAAAGAGCAGACAGAGAATCAATTTGGTCTTCCAGCTCCCTTGTTCGGGTATTCATTTTCCGAACGGCAATACTATCTTGGGTAGCAGCTAATAATTGTTGTGCTGCTGCTGCTTCTGCCAAAGCCCCCCAACGCTCATACTCCTTTTGCAGGGTTACCAGTAGAGCAGCTTTGGTTTCCGGGTCCCGATCGGACTCCACCACTTTGGCAGCCTCTGAAAGAGCAGACAGGGCGCTCTCTTTATCTCGATTGTGTAAGTAGACAGCGGAGAGCAGGGTTAATGCGGAAGGGGGATAAGGGGTATAGCGTTGTTGAAGAAATACCCGCAATTCATCGGCTTCTACCTGTGCAGCCTCGTAGTTTTGCTCTTGGATGTGCTCCCGAAGTAAACTGGTCCGTATCCGGAGCGAATCGCGCCAGTTCGGGCTTTGGCCAGCGCCTGTATAGGAGACCAATAAGCAAAGGGAGGCAAAGATTACTCGCTGGATCAAGGTGGTTCTAATTCGTTTTAGCCTACAAATTTATAGCCCACGCCCCGAATGGAGTGGAAATAAACAGGTTCTTTTGGATCCTTTTCAAAATATTTCCGAAAAGCAAGTATAAAATTATCGATGGTTCGAGTACTTGGAAACACATCGTACCCCCAAACAGCCTGTAGAATCTGGTGTCGGCTAACCACTTCATTGCGGCGTTCGATCAAAAGCTTGAGCAACATAGCTTCCTTCTTGGTCAGCGTAATGGCTTCCTGCCTAAAAGTTACCGCCTCATAATTCTCAAAGTTAATGGTATTGCCCCCAAATTCAAATGTTTCGGTGCCTTCCCCTCGGACACGCTGGGAGCGTCGCAGCAGGTTGTGTACCCGGAGCAACAATTCCTCCAGGTTGAATGGCTTTGTCAAGTAATCATCTGCCCCTTTCTTCAAACCCGTAATCCGGTCTTGCGCCTGGTCCTTTGCGGTCAGCATCAAGATTGGGATTTCCATATTGGTCAGACGTACCTGCTCTGCAATTGTAAAACCATCCATTTCAGGCAACATCACATCGAGCAACAACAAATCAAAGTGCTGCGCTCCAAACAATTCCATCGCCAGCCGGCCATTGCCAGCTATAATCACCTCGT
>CANHDG010000256.1 GCA_947459365.1 Saprospirales bacterium | reverse complement strand
TTGCATTTACCAAAACAAAAAAAATACTTCTTTTTATTGTGACGGAAAAAGAGCGTTACTCCGCTTACATCATCAGCCCAACATCTAAACCGCTCCCTACCCCCCCATGGAAGTATGCTTTCAGCAACGATTTTGAGCCTGTTAAAGTTTATTAAACAGTATGCATTTACCGAGTATTCCTTTACATTTGTCCCTGTATTAGGACCGCCTGAATCGTATTTTGCTTTATCTTCACCTCAGCTATTCAGGTAACTAATTCAAAATCACGTATTTTCTATTAAAACAATAAACATCGCCATGAAGAAACTTCTTTTTGTATTTGGTTTTCTTTTTTCCCTCAGCCTAGCTGCTGTAAATGCTCAGTCCTGCGGATCTGCTTCTGCCGGTAAATCTTGCTGCTCAAGCAAAGTGGCTAAAGCAGCTACTTCAGATCCATCCATCGAAAAGCGCATGGACAACAACGGAGTAGTATCTTACGTTCGCAAAGAAACAGACCAACAAGGCAATGTAAAATTTGTCAGTGTTCGCTTCGATGAGGGTTCTAATACCTTTGTAAACGAAGCTCCTAAGTCACTCACTGCAGACGCAAAAGCTGGAATGGTTAAGAAAGAAGGCAAGGCTTGTGCAGGCGCTGGTGCAGAAGGAAAAGCATGCTGCAAGAGCAGCACAGCAGAAACAAAATCTTGCTGCAAAGGCGGAAGCGCTGCAAAATCTTGTGGAACTACCGGTGAAGCAATTCATCAGTAATCAGCTCCACCAATTACCATTACAAAAAACGCTGTTCCTGATATCCAGGAACAGCGTTTTTTTTATTTTTGCCCCACAGACCCTCAGATTCTGCTTCCTTTTATCAATATGCCAAAATTTACACCTGTTCTCTACTGCCTCCTGCTGGCCCTCGCTGTTAGCTGCAACCAAACCCGATACGATGTCCCGCCAAGAATCCTGATCTTCAGTAAAACCGCTGGATTCAGGCACGCCAGCATTCCAGTCGCCGTCAAAGCAGTCCAAGACCTCTGCTCCAAAAATGGCATATTGGCAGAAACAACGGAAGAAGCCACCGTATTCAATGAACCGAATCTGAAGCGGTATGCCGCCGTGGTCTTCCTCAGCACCACCGGAGATGTACTCGACCAATACCAAGAAAACGCCTTCGAACGGTATATACAGGCCGGTGGGGGATTTGCTGGGATACACGCCGCTACCGACACCGAATACGGCTGGGGCTGGTTTACCGGTCTGGTGGGCGCCCAATTTGAAAGCCATCCTGAAATCCAGGCCGCCAATCTCCTCGTGAAAAACCATCAACACCCGTCTACTCAACACCTGCCCGGCGAAGCCTGGAACAGAAAGGACGAATGGTATAATTTCAAGAAAATCAACCCCAACACTCAAGTACTACTGACGATCGATGAGTCTTCCTACCAAGGAGGTAAAAACGGCGATCATCACCCCATGTGCTGGCACCATACTTACGATGGAGGACGCGCTTGGTACACCGCTGGTGGGCATACCGAAGAGGCCTATGCTGAGCCCGATTTCTTGCAGCACTTATTGGGCGGCATCACCTACGCCATCGGGAAAAATAAACGCTTGCAATATGAAAAGTGCCGAACCCCTGAGCTGCCTGACCCCACTCGTTTTACAAAAACCGTCCTGGCAGAAGACCTCACCGAACCGATGGAAATTGATTTATTCCCCGATGGGAAAATCATTCTGATCGAACGTAGAGGCGCTATCAAACTCTTTGATCCAGCCTCTGGACAACTCGCCTTGGTCCACAAACTACCCGTGCACTCTTTGGAGGAAGATGGGCTGATGGGCTGCGCCGTAGACCCTCAGTATACCTCCAACCATTGGATTTACCTGTATTATTCCGCTCCCGAAAAAAGTGTCAACCGCTTATCGCGCTTTACCTTCATCGGGGATTCCCTCGATCGGGCTTCAGAGAAAATGATCCTGGAAGTAGCCGTCCAACGGGAAGAATGTTGCCATACCGGCGGAAGCATAGAATTTGATGAAAAAGGCTTGCTCTACCTTTCTACTGGCGATAATACCAATCCGTTTGAATCAGAGGGGTACAGCCCAAGCGACGAGCGCCCAGGGCGAAGCGCTTGGGATGCACAAAAATCCTCCGCCAATACCATGGACCTGCGCGGAAAAATCCTTCGAATACAGGTCCACGAAGACGGTAGCTACTCATGCCCAAAAGACAACCTCTTCACAGGGGAAAGTGGCCTAGTCGGCCGACCCGAAATCTATGTCATGGGCTGTCGAAATCCGTTCCGAATCTCCATCGATTCCCGCCGGAACCTGCTCTTTTGGGGAGAGGTCGGCCCCGATGCAGGAGAGCCCGATACCGCCCGTGGTCCTCAAGGCCATGATGAGGTGAACCGTGCTAAAAAAGCCGGTTTTTTCGGCTGGCCTTATTTTGTAGGCAATAACAAGCCCTACCGGGAATACAATTTTGCTGCTCGGAAAAGCGGAGCGCCCTATAATCCTGAAGCGCCCATTAATAATTCACCCTTCAATACCGGCTCCCAACAACTACCTCCAGCACAACCCGCATTTATCTGGTACCCCTACGCCAATTCCACCGAGTTTCCACTGGTTCGAAATGGAGGCCGAAATGCCATGGCCGGCCCCGTTTATTACTGCGATCGATACCCCGCTGAAACTCGATTCCCCGATTACTACAATGGGAAACTGATCACTTACGATTGGATGCGCAACTGGATGATGGCCATTACCATTGATTCCTTGGGAGACTTCAGTAAAATGGAAACATTTGGCGACAGTGTCTCCCTCAGTCGACCGATGGACATGGTTATCGATAAAAAAGGAGTCCTTTGGGTCCTCGAATACGGCACCCAGTGGTTTAGTAAAAACCCGGATGCCCGGCTGAGTAAAATAGAGTACCACCGAGGCAATCGCCCTCCTACACCCGATTTGAAACTCGACAAATCCGCAGGTGCTGTACCGTGTACCATCCGGTTCGATTTTAGCGGTACAAAAGACTATGACCAGGATCCACTCGTTTTTCGAATTGATTTTGGAGATGGAAGCCAAAAACAGTTCGAGGCAACCCGTTTCCGCTCTTCAACGGCCTTACCGGACAGCCTCCGAACCGACCGTACCGAACGGTTCGGATTCTTGAGGCACACCTATCACACCGCAGGCACCTATGAAGTCCAACTCACCGTGGAGGATGGTAAATCCGGCTTCCGAACCATCAAACGAACGGTACATATTGGAAACGAACCCCCTTCCGTGGTTTGGGACCTCGGCAGCCATAACCGAAGCTTTTACCAACCAGGGACCGTCCTCCCCTACCGCATTGTGGTAAACGATGCGGAGGATGGCAGCACCCAAAATGGCCGTATCCCAGACCATCAAATCAGTGCCAATATCGACTTTCTGGAGCAAGGGTTCGATATGACCCTGATTGCCCAGGGACATCAGAGCTCCAAACAAGTCACCGCCCATGCCCGCGGAAAAGCCCTCATCGATAAATCGGATTGCAAAACTTGCCATGCCATTGATCGTAAAATCAACGGTCCCGCCTACCAAAGTATCGCAGAACGGTATCGAAAAAATGAATTTGCCGTGCGATCCCTTACTCAGAAAATCATCAAAGGCGGGAGCGGTGTATGGGGAAGTACCGTCATGAGTGCCCACCCGCAAATCTCGGAAGAAGATGCCGCTGAAATGATTCAATGGATTCTAAATCTAGGAGATCCTCCAAAGCCTCGTCAAAATATTCCCGCTGCCGGCACCTATGTCCTCAGCCCTCCCGCACATCCGGAAAGTGGCAAAAAAACCTGGCCCGGCACCTATATCTTGCGCGCAAGCTACCGTGATAAAGGAAGCCCCAGCCAAC
>CANHDG010000255.1 GCA_947459365.1 Saprospirales bacterium | reverse complement strand
TCCTCCCATGCCCTCATGAATGCTTTCGATTATATTCGAATGGGCAGAGCAGATGTAATTGTTTCAGGCGGTTCAGAGGCAACTGTAACCAAAACAGCAATTGGTGGCTTTAATTCCATGAAAGCCCTAAGCGAACGGAACGACAGTCCCGAAACAGCCTCCCGCCCATTCGATAAAGACCGCGATGGATTTGTGCTGGGAGAAGGCGCCGGTGCGTTGATCCTGGAAGAATACGAACATGCCCGCCGCCGTGGAGCTACAATCTATGCGGAAGTCGTTGGAGCAGCCGCAACCGCAGATGCCTATCATATCACAGCCCCACACCCAGAAGGCCTCGGCGTCATCAATGTCATGAACCTGGCATTAGCAGATGCTGGTCTTGTACCCACCGACATCGACTACATTAATGTGCACGGAACCTCTACCCCTCTGGGAGATATCGCAGAACTAAAAGCCATCAAACAGGTTTTTGGAGAGCACGCCTACCATTTGAACATCTCTTCTACCAAAAGTATGACCGGCCACCTGCTCGGGGCAGCAGGCGCAGTGGAAGCTATTGCCAGTATTATTGCCATGAAGGAAGGCTTTATCCCTCCTACCATTAACCACTTCACAGACGACCCGGATATCGATCCTCAACTAAACCTGACCTTTAACGAAGCCCAACAACGAACCGTTCGGGCTGCTGTTAGCAATACGTTTGGCTTCGGTGGACACAATGCTTCTGTTATTTTAAAAAAACTATAACCTTTACTCTTTTAGCAACACATACTCCACTTGAAGTTTGTAATTCGAATATACAACCTGCATTTCCATCGGGATAGGGACTTGGCGCGCAAACTTCGCAACCTGCTCGGTTTCACCCCCGTGCATTTGCAACTGTTTAAACTGGCTTTCTATCATAAAAGCACGTTTTCAACTAAAGACTACGCGATCTCCAACAATGAACGACTTGAGTTCCTGGGAGACGCTGTACTCAGTACGATCGTTGGAGAGTATTTATTCAAAAAATACCCCAACAGCGATGAAGGATTCTTGACTAAAATGCGCTCTAAAATTGTAAAGCGCAATTCGCTAGATACCATTGCCGATAAAATGGGGCTGGACATGTACCTTTCCTCCTTCAATCAAACCCGGCTTTCCAAATCTATGCTAGGCAACTCCCTCGAAGCTTTGGTGGGAGCCATTTACATTGAACTCGGCTACGACCAAACAAGAAAATACGTCATTAGTCGAATCCTGAGGCGCTATTTAAATATCCACGAGCTGGAGCAATTCGACGATAACTACAAAAGCCAGCTTTTGGAATGGTGCCAAAAGAATGGCCGACAGATCGATTACAAAGTACTTACTAAATACAAAAGCGATAAACGAGACAAGTTCAAAGTGGCAGTTTATGTAGATGGTAAAAAAGTAGGTACCGCCGACGACTTCAATAAAAAAAGTGCGGAACAATTAGCGAGTGAGCGCGCAATGATCGCCCTCGGTATCATAGGAGGTAATGTAGCTATCCAACTGGATGAGGAGGAAGAGGAGATGGAGTAGTTTAAGGCGCCCTAACAGCTCGTTTATCCATGCATCTATCACCAACCCTCATTTCCAGCGGGACCTAATCGCCTACTTGCTTCTTGTGCTGTTCACGATGGTCGGGGTAGAATACGGCAACTCCCTTCAAGAAGAGTTTTCCAACCTGCGGGTTTGGACCTACCGTAATGTCGGACTCCTACTGTTCGGGATTCCCTTTCTGGCCTTTCAACCATGGGCCAGTATTGGACAGAATTGGCCATCATGGAACAAAAAAAAGGTTCCCCAGTTCTTTCCATTAGGAATCGGTCTCGTGTTCGGTTTGCTGGATTGGATCATCTTGGAGCGCCTCCTCACCCACCAGCCGCCTACTGCTCTTCCTCCATATACCCAACCTTTTCCGTACTCCCTCTTCCTCTACGGATCTGGAGCCTTTGAAATTGAAGTATTTTATCGGTTAATACCCCTTACCATTGGAGGATTGCTGCTCCTTCGATATAAAAAAGGGGCCTATATTGTGCCCGGATTTTGGGTGCTTGCAACGCTCACAGCCCTTCGGGAACCATTAGAACAATGGCCCACAGGACCCAACTGGTTGGTAATCTACTCCTTGACCACCGGTTTTGCCATGAACCTCCTGCAGGCCATTGCACTCCAAAGAATAGGCTTTTGGGGCAGTCTTTTTATCCGACTTGGACATTACTTAATCTGGCACATTGCCAATGGCATAGTGATTGAGCTAGCACTTCAGGCCAATGGCAATTAAAAAGACGCTTAAGCTGGGATAAATCGACAGATTAACCCTGGAGCTTATCCTATCTCCTTCAATACAGCAATGCATTTTAACTCGATTGCAATGGGTGTTGGCAGGCTATTAATGCAAACCGTAGTTCGACAAGGTTGAAATTGTGGATCTGGGAAATAGGTCGCGTACAACCGGTTGAAAGTATGAAAATCGCGTTGCATATCCGTGAGAAAGACGGTAACATCCACCAAATCCTCCCAACGAGCGCCTGCCGACTCTAATACGGACCGAATATTCCGCATGACTGAATGAACCTGCGCCTCAAAATCAAACGTAATAAAATTCCCAGATGGGGTCCTCTCCAATCCTGGAACCCCATCGGTTTCTGGATCCCTTGGCCCAATTCCAGATAAAAACAATAAATTCCCTACTCGGCGAGCATGGGGATAAGCACCAACTGGTTTAGGCGCATCTTGAGCATCAAATTTTGACATAGTGTTCGGTTTTAAACTGCAAAGCTGCGTACTTTCACCGGAGATTAAACACACCCATACACACTTTTTTTATGCTAAAATGGATTCTGGTCTTCGGACTCCTTCAGCCTGCCACTGCCCAGGTGGTTACCAGTATCAGTACTCAATTCAGCGATTCTTTTGTTGCCTGGGACTTGTTTGGCCCAGACTCCCTCAGCACCACCGTACCACCTGAAGAAGTGGTAGTAGGATACCTCCAGCTTCGTTGGTTAGAGGTTCAAGAAGACTGGACAGAATGGGATTTTGAGGCGGACAACCGGAGAGGAACCATTCGACTTAAATGGAAAAATGACCCCTCCGAATGGGAGCTTAGAACCTTTGATGGCAAAATAGTCACCATGAAAACCATCTGGAAAGGCAACTTCACGCAATGGAGAATTACAGACAACAACCAAACATATACGTATAGAAGCAAGTACACCAACGACCTTGGAAGCTGGTCGTGCAACCACAGCCAAGGATACTTCGAAATGGAAGTTTGGAATGCCAGCGACCCAAGAGACTGGCAACTAAACGATCAGATGGAATCCGTTGATTTTTCAATAAAGCTAGCAATGATCTTTTTGACAACCTATTATAGCTCACCAAAGGCATAAAAAAAAGCCGCCGAACTTACGTCGGGCGGCCCATGAAAAATCAATCTTCCTACCGTAATTTTTCTTTATCGTAAATTTACAATAATTCAAACAGGTTCTCATTTAAGAGAATTAACGATGCAAAGTTAAGCGCTAAACTCGTCTTTGCAAAGTCCTAAGTCTGGAAATTTTTGTTAACAAAGTCTTAACAAGATTCAAATAATCAAAAAATGTTATTTATAAATCAAACTTAATTCCTTGTGCCAACGGAACGGTCTCAGAGTAATTAATGGTGTTTGTCTGGCGGCGCATATACGCTTTCCAAGAATCTGAGCCAGACTCACGACCGCCTCCAGTTTCCTTTTCACCACCAAAGGCGCCCCCAATCTCTGCTCCGGAGGTACCAATATTAACGTTTGCAATTCCACAATCAGATCCGGCTGCAGACAGAAAGCGTTCTGCCTCCCGCAAATTTGCGGTCATAATTGCCGAGGAAAGTCCTTGTGGAACTCCATTTTGAAGTGCGATG
>CANHDG010000254.1 GCA_947459365.1 Saprospirales bacterium | reverse complement strand
GCCATGGAGTGTAATTCGATTCCCGTAACCAATCCGCATTAACAGCACCCTCGAATAGGAAAAACCGTCAAAACCCTAAAACCGCCAAAAACCCTAAATGTCAACAAAAGCACAAAAAGTCAACAAAAACCTAAAAACCGAAACCGGCAGTGTTCATTCTGTTTTGACTTTTTAATCGCTTAGCTTAATTGACTCACCATTATGAACATTCCACTCAGCGGATTTGGAGCACTTTTATGAATATTAATGTCGAAACGGCTGATCTACACACCTTAGAAGATCTACCCTTAAAAAATACACCTAGCCCCCATTAACAATTAAACATTTACAATTAAACATTTACCATTATTTCAGTGTGAATAACTTTTTCCGATTCCACTTTTTTTAACACAGACTTCACACCTGGTAGTTGGTGAATCAAGAATTTTGTGAGAGCACCTTTCTCAAAAAATTTCTGTCGGTTTCAAAACATTGATTTGCAAGCGATTGCAGATTACAATTTTTTTTATAAAATAACAAATTAATTACGAGATGGATTGGAAGGGAAAATACATAGGGTGGTGGAATGGCTGAAATCAAAGTGTAGCTCAGCATAATTCTACTGCTTTTCAATTTTATAGCCAAATAATGAAGGCTGAGAAGGGCCTCCGCGGGGCTTTTCAGGGGGCCTCTGGCATTATCAGTTACTACTTTCTATTATATTAAATTTTATTATATATACAAAATAATATTCGCCCATCATTTTTATTTAAAACTAAATCATTAATACCTGATTATCAAAAACTTGCACTTTACAAACATTTGCAAAATGTTGATTATCAATATTTTAATACATAAAAAACAAACCAGTGTTAGTAACCTATTGATAAATAGTGAGTAACTTTTTTCCTGAAAAAAGCGCGCCAAATGTTTTCCCAATCCAAACTTTCGATGGACCTTTGTACCGTTGTCAAGCGCAACATAGACGTTTTAAATAATCATTCATTCGGTTCCGCTAAAAACTGAAAATCACCATTCGGGTATGATCAATGATAGCCAAATGGTATGGGACTCTTGTCTTCGTACCATTAAGAAAAATGTTAGTCCACAGAGCTTTAAAACCTGGTTCGAGCCCATTAGACCCATACAGTTGGATCAGCAGGTCTTGACCATACAGGTTCCTAATAAGTTCTTTTATGAGTGGTTGGAGGAGCATTATGTGTCCTTGTTAAAGCAGTGTGTACGTCAGGAGTTGGGGGACCGTGGACGACTGGTCTATCGCATTCCGGAAGCGGGTGGTACGCCGGCTGGCAACCGGGCTGGGGAACCTGTCCGAGTTACCGCCAAACCTTCCGCTGAAAAAGACAATGAGCCGGTACCAGGTTCATTTGATGTAGAGAACATTAAAAATCCATTTATTATCCCGGGTATCAAGCGGGTGAAAGTGGATCCACAACTTAACCCCAATTACACCTTCGACAACTTCATTGAGGGCGATTGCAACCGTCTGGGCAGGAGCGCTGGTCTGGCCGTCGCCAAGAAGCCCGGTGGCACCGCCTTTAATCCGCTGGTAGTGTATGGGGATGTAGGTTTGGGAAAAACCCACTTGGTACAAGCCATTGGGAACGAAATACTCCACCGGAACGAGAACAAGGCCATTTTGTATGTTTCGATGGAAAAATTCACCAATCAAATCATTCAGGCGATTAAAAACAACGCCGTGACGGAGTTTGTGAATTTTTACCAGCTGATCGATGTATTGATTGTGGACGACATTCAGTTTTTGTCGGGCAAGCACAAAATGCAGGAGATCTTCTTTAATATTTTCAACCATTTGCACCAGCAAGGCAAGCAGATTATTTTGACATCCGACCGTGCGCCCAAGGATTTGAAGGACATTGAAGACCGGTTGATCTCGCGGTTTAAGTGGGGCTTGAGTGCTGATTTGCAAGCGCCGGACCTTGAAACCCGTATGGCTATTTTAGAAACCAAGGTCGGTGTAGAGGGCATTGATATCCCGCAGGATGTACAAGAATTCATTTGTTTTAACATCAAGAACAATATCCGCGAATTGGAGGGCGTCATGATTTCCTTGTTGGCGCAATCCACCTTGATTCGTCGGGATATTGACCTAGAGTTAGCGAAAGAGGTTATTCGCTCCTTTGTATCGAACATCAACAAAGAAATCACGGTGGAATTTATTCAGGAGATGGTTTCGGAGCACTTCAATGTGCCGGTTGAGAAGCTTCATCAGGAGACCCGCAAGCGCAATGTGGTGATTGCACGGCAGCTTTCGATGTATTTGGCGAAGAAAATGACCAATAGTTCACTGAAAGCCATTGGGGAGACCTTTGGGGGTCGCGACCACAGCACGGTGATCTATTCTTGCAAAGCGGTACAGGACATGATGGATACCGATCTCCTATTTAAAGAGACGGTTTCGGAGTTGGAAAAAAAGATAAAAATGAGTTTAAATTAACGAAAAAGGATGGGAAAAAGGGCAATTTATACGATTGTAGGTTTGTTTTTAGCACAGATTTTACTCTGTGTGTACGGTACCCAAATCTTTTTAGCCCGGTCCAACCCCTTTGCGTTGATCCTAGTATCCGTGGGCTTGACCTACACCTGTTATCAAGCTTTAGGGCGTTCTTCTGCTTCTGTTTCCAATCAGGGAACGGGCGATCGGAAGACCGCCCTTTTTTTTGCGTTGGTGGGTTTTGGGTTAATGGCGGCAACGTTCAATGCTTTGCAGGGGATATGGGAGAAGTATCCCGATCCGGGGAGCATTTCGGATGTTTTGCCACAGCTACAGGGACAGGCTGATTTCTTTTTCTCGGGCCAGCCGCCGTATCAGCGCATCACGACGGTTCCGCACCATCCCTATCCGGTGTATTTGCCCCTGCATTGGTTGCCCTTTGGACTATCGACCTTTACCGGCATGGATTCCAGGTGGCCGGGCATCTTAATGCTGGCGGTGGCGGTAGGGATTGCTGGATATGCCTTATATCAGGCGCATCCGAATGCCTCCCTGCGTGTGACCTTACCGGCGATGGGCTTATTTGTCTTGCCCTTGTTGGCCTTCATTCAATGGTCGAAGTTGGATTTGGGCGTCAGTGCGGAAGGGATTGTTACGGCTTGGTACCTATTGTTAGCGGTGGGATTGGCCACTCGAAGATTGCCCTTGATGGTAATTGGCTTGGTGGGAGGTCTTTTATCGAGGTATACCTTTTTATTTTGGCTACCGCTTTTTGCGATGTTGCTTTGGTGGTACGAATCGAAGAAACGCAGTTTGGGGATATGGGGCATTGTAGCAGCTTCGGGCCTCTTTTTATTTGTGTTGCCTTTTTTGGTAAAAGATCCAACGATTTTGGAGAGCATGAAGAACCACTACAACGATTGTTCGGAGCGGTCTTGGGTTCGTCCGGATGAGTATACGTTTCGGGAAGGATTAAGTTTGAACATTCATTTACGCGAGTGGTTACCGGGCGCCCCGGAGGAGAATGCTCCGTACAAGCATTTACCACAATTTGGTTTGCAGTTATTGTTGGCGGGGCTAGGACTTTGGTATTACCGGAGGAAGGGGCATTTGAAGATGGATATATATACGTACAGTTTGGTTGCCTTATCGATTATGCCCATGTTGTTTTACAACACCAGTCCGATGTTATTTCGGTATTACATGTTGATGCCTTTAGGGGTATCGGCGGTTTTGGTATGGAAAACCTTAGCGATGGGGAGTCCTTTTGGGCTTGAAAAAAAAGTTTAATTTTTTCTTTGGCAATTGATTTGCACTGTATTATCTTTGCGTCCGCTTTTAAGGTCCGGATGGATGGGTGAGTGGCTGAAACCACCGGTTTGCTAAACCGACGTACGGTGAAAATCGTACCGCGGGTTCGAATCCCGCTCCATCCGCTGATAGTTTGTCCTAAAAAGTCTTAAAGCGTGTAAATCAACGATTTACGCGCTTTTTTTATTGGTTTTTTGTCCTAAAATATCCGCAAATATCCACGAAGT
>CANHDG010000253.1 GCA_947459365.1 Saprospirales bacterium | reverse complement strand
ATATTATTATTTTTTTAAATGGAAATGGGATTTTTTCCCAAAAAAATACGAGCGGCTAGTAGAGCCGGGTAGAAAGAAAAGGACAATTAACCGAGGTACCCATCCAGGGTTTGGTACAATAGGTAGAAAGCGGGTCGCTGAAAATGTGCCATCAGGAACAATTGGTGTTGCCTGATTTTGTGCATCCCGATGTCTGCGGGCAGCAGTAATGACTGCGAACGATGGGAAGTGGCCCAACTTGGTTCCGACCCTTCCATTGGGTTGGAAAAAGCATCTCCTGAGCCTACAAGCGACAGCCCGGCATCTGTATCTTCCTCCAGTTCTGTGGATACCCACTCACTGGAAAGGCTTACTTCAGCTGAAGCACATTCCAACAAGGCCGTCCTTTGGAGCGCAATACTCCATAAGTTGACCAAAAAGAAGAAGGAAAGAAAACGCAAGACGCTCTTGTTCAAAGCAGTTAGGTGTTTACAGGAGCCAAAGGTAAAGGGTCCTTTGGGTTTACAACTTGTTTTAAATGTTAATAATTCCAAATGTTTTATGAACAAACGTTCAATCAATTTTATAAGGATATCGAATATCGGTCAGGTAAAGCCCGTCGGGAGGAACACTTAGGTTCTTGGGCAAGGGCATTTGGTGCTCGAGGGCCTCGCGGACTTGGTCTGCCTGCAGTTTGCCCAGTGCCGTCTGAACGCAGGCGCCTACTATTAATCGCACCATTCCTCGAAGGAATCGATTGGCTGTGATATGAAATACCAATAATTCCTGCGAGGCGCGCCATTCCCAGTGGGCTGATTCCAATTGACAGCGATAATGTTCCACACCGCTGTGTGTTTTGCAAAAAGGGAGAAAAGAGTCGTATTGTGGCAGTAAATCGGCTACCTCTTGTAATTTGGCGCGATCCATCCGGGAAGCCTGAGGGTAAAACCAGACCAATCCGTTGCCGAACGGATCTTTCCGATAGGATAGGTGATACTCGTATGATCGTTTGTAGGCATCAAAGCGGGCATGGGCGATTGGCGGCACTACTTGGACATGGTACACGGCAATGCTTTTAGGGAGGAGGCTATTTAAGCTGCTTAAAAATCGGTCGGGTAGGGGAAGGATAGCATCAAAATGGGCGACGTAGTGCCGGGCATGTACCCCAGTGTCGGTTCTGCCACAGCCAGTCACCATAATAGGTTCTCTTAACAAGGTAGAAAGGGCATTTTCCAGGGTTTCCTGGACCGAAATTTCCCTGGGTTGGCGTTGCCAACCGCAGAAGGGTTGCCCATTATAGGCCAGGGTTAAAAAATACCGCATGGTTGATCTTTGCTGTTATCTGAGCTCGTTTGGAAACCAAGAGGAGCGTTCTGGGCTCTTTTCAGGTGGAGAGCTGGGCTTGCAAGAAGGCTTCACAAGCTTCTTCCAGTAGATCAAATACTTCTACAAAACCATCCGGACCCCCGTAATAAGGATCAGGGACCGAAAAGTCTTGCCCAGGATAGGCATAATTCAGGATCATCGCTACCTTGGAGCGGTGCTCACCGGTCTGTGCCAGCCGGAGGACATTCGTATAGTTGGAGGTGTCCATGACTAAAATATGGTCGAACCGCTCGAAATCAGCCCGTCCAAACTGGCGGGCGCGTTGATCGGTGAGGTCGATCCCCCGTTGACGGGCTATTTGGATGGAGCGCTCATCTGGCAGCTCTCCGGCATGCCAGCCCCCAGTCCCAGCACTGTCCACCGTCCAGTCCAAGCCTTTTTTTTGAATTTTATCCCGAAGGATTCCTTCTGCCAAAGGGCTTCGGCAAATGTTACCCAGGCAGACCATCACTATTTTCATTGTTTCTTATTGTTCTTTAAGTACAGCTACTTTAGATCCGTTGGACAAGTTAAGCTGTCCTGTCAATACAATTTCTTCCCCAGCATTCAACCCACTGATTACCTCTGCTCGATCAGATTGCAGGCTGCCAATTTGAACGGCCCGTAGTTGGGCGGTAGAGTCGCGCACCACATAAACCTTTGCATCTTGAACACTTCCTATGATGGCTTTTCGAGGGATTACCAGGCCCTTGCGTTGATCGGTAAATTGGAAGATGGCCTTTGCGTGCATGCCTCCCCGAAGCAGGTTGTTGCCGGGATTATCCACCTCTATTTCGACATCGTAGGTAAAGGTATTATCGGACCTTAGCCCGATGTTGGTAACCTTTCCGGGTAATCGGGTACTGTTTAGTACGTCTGGGAGGACATCTACCCGCATACCTTTCTTAATTTTCAGGACGTCGTGTTCGGTCACTTTTACCATAAGGAATAGCCGGTCTAAATTGGCCATCTGACCAATTTGGATTCCGGGGCCGATGACGCTGCCCCGTTCGATGAACCGCATGCCCAAGGTACCGGTCATCGGTGCTTTGAGGGTGGTATTAGCGATTTGCTTTTTCAGTCCTTTTTCTTTGGCTTCTGCGGCCAGAATGCCCAATTCGATGTCTTCTATTTTATTTTTTGGGGCGGCATCTCCTTCGATCAGGTTGCTGAGGCGGTCCCGATCTTTGCGCAGTTTAGCCAAGTTGGCTTGGGTAGCCTCCAGTTCTATTCGGAGCATTTCATCGTCCACTTTTGCAATGGGGTCGCCTTCCCGGCAATAATCACCTTTGTTTTTGTAGGTTTCGATGACCCGACCAGCGGTTTCTGAGATGACAAGCATTTCTTTGGCCGCCATAAAAATACCGTCGGTTTCTAGTTGATTGCTCAGGATATCTAGGGAAACAGTAGCTGTTTCTACGGGGACAAACGAACGGGTAATCTTGGAGAGCTGGGTTTCTGCCTCCAAAGCTGCTTTGTTTTGGAACAATTTCCAGGCAATGAGTGCTGCAAACAGGAGCGCGGTGCTCCACAGGATTTGTTTTTTCTGCATGGGGCAAAGTTCCGAAAAAAAAATCGGATCTGTTCTTTTGCTTTCCTGGAAAGCCCTTCTAATTCTACTAAATTAGGTAGTTAAGCGCAGTTATGCACGGTCTTTTTGAGCGAACTTACAGCCGGAAATGTTGTGGCTGCCATTAAAAAGCGCGTCCTTTGCAGCAAAAAGATGATGGAACAAACCATGCCTGTGTTGGCCCGCCAAATTGCTAATCTCACGGATGCCCGGTATTTTGCTGCAAAAGAAGTACAGGGATTGGTGTTTAATCTGGAAGCTGGCACAGAAGGCTATTTGGACCCCATACAAATGCAGGCCATGCGCGAATGGGTAGAAGGCCCCGCTATTTTGGGGGAATTCGGGAGCCAGACCCCGGCAGCAGATGTTCGGGAGGCTTCCTCTTTTTTTCGGCTTGATGGAGTAGTGGTGCCGATCTCCTTCGATCTCTCCAGCCTTGATGGCTTAACTGTTTTTGTGAAAATCGCCCTCGATACTCCAGGTTTGAAAGCGCTTATGTTGGAAAGGGCTGCTCTTGTAAAAGGATGGATCCTGGAGTTGCCCGGCTATTCGGGTTCTTGGATTCCTGCACTTTCTGATCTTCAGCCATTGGCAGCCCTGCACTCCTTGTACCTGCACTACCATGGTCCTTCGGAGGAGTTGAAAGAGGTGTTAGATACGGTGCGACCAGCAGGAATCACCCTCTCTGGCGGCGAAGAAGAAGCCGTGGGCCTGAAGTCGTTCGATGCTATTGAAGAACTGTTTGAGGTACTGGAGCAGGAATTAGGGTAATTCTCCCCGGTAACGGACCCAAAGATCTGGCCTACGTGCCTTGGTTCTTGCCACGCTCTGCTCATGCCGCCATTCTTCTATGTTTTTATCGTGTCCCGACAATAATATATCTGGAACTTTCATACCATTCCAATCTGCGGGGCGGGTATATACCGGAGGCGCCAGCAAATCGTCTTGGAAGCTATCGGTCAGTGCAGAGGTTTCGTCGTTTAGAACCCCTGGAATTAACCGGCCGATCGCATCTACCAGTATGGCGGCAGCCAATTCTCCGCCCGATAATACATAGTCGCCGATACTGATTTCGTGGGTAATGTACTTCTCTCGGATCCGCTCATCTACTCCTTTGTAGTGGCCGCAGAGAATCAGGACATTTTCCATT
>CANHDG010000252.1 GCA_947459365.1 Saprospirales bacterium | reverse complement strand
AATTTGCATCATACCGGCCCATTTCAATCGTGCTCTCAAAATAATTCCCCCCTAAGAGGACTTCCATTTTACCGTCTCCATTGAGGTCTGCCACAAATGGCGCCTTTAGCGGGGACAACTGGAGCTCATCAGGCAGGGGCACGGCACGGAATTCCAGTCCTTTTCCGGTATTCTCAAAATACATGCTTTGAAGGGTATTCACCTGACGTAACACCGCTTTAGAAAGCTGGTCTTTTCCCACCAAATCTGCCGGCTTCGCCTTGGCAAAATCCTTCGCATGCAAAAAGTTCTTCTTTACCATTGGAAGTTGTTTGGTGATCTCAGCGTGGTTGGCAAATGGAATTTCTTTGCCTTTTACAAAATAAGTTAAGAGCTGTTCTATTTGCCCATTTTGATCAAAGTCTGCTACATACATGCTCAAGGGCTCCTTTTCTGTGGGTTTGAATTTGGCATTTTGGCCTAAATTTCCCGCCAATAAATCCAAATCGCCATCTCCGTCAAAATCATAAGGCAAAACAAAGTTCCACCAGCCTGTGCGGGTATCCAAGGTCTGTTTTTTAAAATTGCCCTGTTGGTTTAGAAAAATGGTAATCGGCTCCCATTCGATCGCTAATATCAGGTCGCTGTCTCCATCTCCATCCAAGTCAGCCTGGGTTCCGTTTTTGACTAATCCCACTTCTTTTAATCCGGGGGCTACCTGGTCGGTGACTACTTCAAACTGACCGTTTCCTTTGTTCTGTAGCAAAACAGACGCTGGGGTGAGCCCATAATTCCAGGGGACGGCTCGTGCTCCAAAGAATAAGTCCATTAACCCATCTTGGTTAAAGTCAATCGGGACCACGCAAGAAGCGGTCATGTAAACTTCCGGAAAAAAGATTCGCTGAAATCCTCCTTTTCCATCATTTAGGTAGGCGCGCTGGCGCAGTGCTTCCTCTTTGCCTCGGTATTCATTTCCTCCAGAAGCTAGCACCAAATCTAGGTCTTGGTCATTGTCTAAGTCTACCCACTTCGCATCTACATCTTCAAATAAACTATCCTGCAGGATTTCAGAGGGCGTTTGCAACAGAAATTTCCCATTTGATTGCTGCAGGTATAACGCACTAGGAACCCGTTTGGCTCCTCCAAAAAAGACATCCTCCAATCCGTCTCCATTCGCGTCGCCTACTGCCAATGCAGGCCCTTCTGTTGAGGTCATGTGGGGAATTAATCGCTCTCGGTCAAACTCAACAAAAGGGTTCTCCACATGCTCGTAGGCTAGACCAAGTGCTTCAGTGGCATCCGCAAAGGGGAAATCAACGTTGGCGGGCAATTGTAGTCGGGCGTAATCAAACTGGGGCATCCCTGGCTTCCATTCGAGTAATTGCCGTTGATTGAATCGAGGGTTTATTCGTTCATAACTTTGATCTGGCCAAATTAAGATCACAGAATCCACCTGTGTGCCATCCCCAATTCCTACGTGCAGCGGAAGCACCGCCGAAGATTGGTATCCTCGGGTACTAAAGTGCTCTTGGCTAATGCATTCTTGTTTTTTATACACCAGCAGCCGGCTTCCAATGGCGTTTGCATTCCCAGGGCTTCCTTTTAATTGGATGGAAAGGTAGTCAGATGCCGCTTTTTGTTGTTCAATTTGCAAGTTTTTATAAATGAAGGGCGCATCTTCCAAGTTGTTTACAATCAACTCCAAGTCGCCATCGTTGTCTAGGTCGGCGTACATGGCACCATTTGAAAAACTGGGGAGACTGCCTTTGATGCGTTGTTCAAAGTCTTCAAAATGAAGTTGACCGCCCTTGTTGTGAAAGAATTTATTGGGCAATTTGATTTTGGGCATTAAGTCAACCACCGCCAAGTCTTTGTTTTCCAAGTTGTTCATTCCACTTTTGTAGCGAACATCGCTGTTCAACCTGAAATTGGCGTAGTCAATATCATTCATCCTCCTCAGTATCCCATTGCTGATGAATACATCTTTGTATCCGTCGTTATCAAAGTCTACAAACAGTGTCGCCCATGACCAGTCGGTCGCGTGCACACCTGCAAACATACCGATTTCAGAAAAGGTCCCATCGCCATTATTGCGCTGCAAGGCATTCCTTGCAAATTGATGGGCATATCCGTAGGTCTGCTTGAACTGATACAGGTTGAACTCATCCTCTCCCAAAGAACTTTTTAGGATGTAGGGGTCTTCGGGCAGCATATCCAATGAAATGATATCGCCCCAACCATCGTTGTTGATATCGCCAATATCTGCCCCCATGGAAAACTGGCTGGCATGTTGGATTTGTTGGGTCAGTACTTCTTTGAAGGTACCGTCTTTTTGATTGAGGTACAGGTAGTCGTTTTCATGGAAGTCATTGCCGATGTAAATATCTGGCCAACCGTCGTTGTTGATATCTCCTGTCACAACACTTAATCCATATCCGATAACGGAGCATTTAATACCAGCTTCCAAGGTAACTTCTTTAAATCCGCCTTTGGGTTGACCTTTGGCAGGAATCCAATCATTGCGCATCAATTTGTCGCCAGCCAAGGGGTGCTGTACTCCTTCAAAGGTTTTTTTCTGGCCAAAGGTGCCATTGGCATGGACCGAGTGATTAAGCTGGTATAAGTCAAGATCCCCATCCAAATCGTAATCAAAAAAGGCCGCCTGAGTGCCGAATCCGACTAAGTCAAGTCCATATTCGGCTGCTTTTTCCTCAAAAATAGGAATACCATCTTTGATTTCCTTGCAAATGTACAAGTGGTTTCGGCCTTTAATGCTCAAAAAATCACCCACCTGACTAACGTAAATATCCAAAAGACCGTCGTTGTTGAGGTCAACTACGCTGGCCCCACAGGTCCAGCCAGGATTTCCACCAACGCCTGCGATGGCCGTAATGTCTTTAAATTTTAAATTGCCCTCGTTAAGGTACAGTCTATTGCCAGACATGTTGGCAGTGAAGTACAGATCTACCAGCCCATCTTGGTTAAAATCGCCCGCTGCTACTCCTCCTCCATTGTAAAAGTACATGTAAGT
This sequence comes from Saprospirales bacterium, assembly GCA_947459365.1. Classification (GTDB taxonomy): domain Bacteria; phylum Bacteroidota; class Bacteroidia; order Chitinophagales; family Saprospiraceae; genus M3007. The sequence goes on along the minus strand of CANHDG010000252.1, from coordinate 1,091 downwards.
GAGCGGATTGAAAATCGAGTCTGCCGTGAGCACATTTTGGAAATCAATACCGGTTTCCCGCTCTGTTAACAGCTCAAATTGGGGGGTAAGAGGGGCTTGCTTTTGGCAAGAAAGGAAAAAAACAAGTACGGAAAAAAGAGAAACAGTCGTTGTTCGTAGTGTTACCATATCGCTGTTGAAAACCATAGTGTTTAGTTGTAAAGCCTGGGTAGTTGATTGTTAATTAGGACGATAAGGTGTTTTTTATCTCGAATACGGATCGGTAGCAATTGTTTAATGTCTCCCCTCACAAAAAGGCCGGCTGAGCGGTTTTTAACCACTTCAAATTGCCCGTTCCCGCGATTGAGTAGGGTCCAGCCAAAGCTTGCGTCTAATTTGGAAAATTGCGGCATAAAACCACTGTCATTACCGCCCATCACAAGGTCTATTCTTCCATCTTGATTCAGGTCTTCTGCATGAATGGCCTTCACACAGGAAAACTGGACCTCTGCGGGTAACTCGACCAAGGTAAACTGGCCGTTCCCGTTGTTCAAGGCTACCACCGATTTGAAGTAGTTGGCTTCTAGTTGAAGGGCTTTTTCGATGGTCGCCTCCGGGAATAGTTCCTGAATTGATTTATTGGCGTAATCTGCGTGTTTTAGATTTTCCTTTTTCAAGGAAGGAATTTGACCAACGAGCTCTTTTTTAAGGGGAATCGGCATGTCTTTTCCTCCAATACTGCGGCTCATGATTTTCTCGATGGTGCCATTTTTATCAAAATCCCATACCCAAAGTTTGGAAGGGGCTTCCTGACTTCCACTAAAATAGAAGTTTTCGCCGCGGTTGCCCAAGACGAGGTCTAAATCGCCATCTCCGTCTAAATCTGTGGATTGAACCGCGTACCACCATCCTTTATAACTGTCAAGCGTACTCGCCTGACGAACCAACTTGCCGTTGTTCCATGCATAAATTTGGGGAGAGCTCCATTCTCCGACGAGGACCAGCTCGGGCCGGTTGTCGCCGAGCAGGTCGACCCAAAGGGCATCTGTAACCATGCCAGCGGGTTTTAAATCCGGGCAAACTTGTGGGGCAATATCCCGAAAAATCCCGTT
>CANHDG010000251.1 GCA_947459365.1 Saprospirales bacterium | reverse complement strand
CGTGAGCGTAAGTCCTTTGTTCAAAAAGGCCAATTCGCGCAAGCGATGCGCTAAGATATCGTACTTGTACTCCGTGGCTTCAAAAATACTGCTATCGGGAGTAAAGTGCACATTCGTTCCTCGGTGGGTCGTGGTTCCGATTTCTCGGGCATCGTACTGAGGTTTACCAATTTTAAACTCCTGTTCTACGATTTTTCCATCTCGGTGTACCTCTGCCCGAAGGTGGGTAGACAAGGCATTTACGCAGGACACCCCAACCCCGTGGAGCCCTCCAGAAACCTTGTAGGTATTTTTGTCGAATTTACCGCCGGCGTGCAGAACGGTCATCACCACCTCCAAAGCCGATTTCTTTAGTTTGGGGTGCATATCCGTTGGAATCCCCCGCCCATTGTCTTTTACGGTAATACTGTTGTCTGCATGAATGAATACATCAATCCGGCTACAATGACCTGCCAAGTGCTCATCGATTGAGTTGTCTACTACCTCCCATACCAGGTGATGCAGGCCTTTTGAATCGGTGCTACCGATATACATTCCCGGACGTTTCCGTACAGCCTCCAAGCCCTCCAAGGCAGTGATGCTACTTGCACCGTAATCGGATGAAGCTTGTCCCTCCTTGTTTAAATTTTCCTGTGACATCTGTTTCTCTTGTATTAAGCGGCAAAAATACAAAGATTTAAGTTCAGTTTCTAATAAATCACTACCTTTGCGGCCGTTTTTTCATAAAAAAGATCACATTCAGCTCATGCCCCTTCAATGCGGTATTGTCGGACTTCCGAACGTTGGTAAATCCACTCTATTTAATGCGCTGACCAATGCAAAAGCCTTGGCAGCCAACTATCCTTTCGCCACCAAAGACCCCAATGTGGGGATTATCACCGTTCCTGACAGCCGTTTGGACCAGTTATCCGATCTCATCAACCCCCAACGCGTGGTTCCTACGACGGTTGAAATTGTGGATATCGCTGGTTTGATTAAAGGCGCCAGTAAGGGAGAAGGCCTAGGCAATCAATTTTTGGCCAACATCCGGGAGGTGGATGCCATCGTTCACGTAGTTCGTTGTTTTGAAGACGACAATGTGGTACACGTGGATGGTTCTGTGAACCCGGTTCGCGACAAAGAAATTATTGATATAGAATTGGGTCTGAAAGACCTGGAAACAGTAGAAAAACGCCTGGAAAAGGTGGTTCGGGCTGCCAAAGCAGGCAGCAAAGAGGACATTAAAGCCTTGGAAGTGCTTAATGCCGTGAAAGCCCACCTCGAACAAGGAAAATCCGCGCGCAGTTTATTGCCGGAGTTGGACCCAGATGGGGTAACTATTATCAAAAAAGACCTGGCCTTGCTCACCTCCAAGCCAGTGCTGTATGTTTGCAATGTCGATGAGAGCACTACTGAAACCGGAAACCAACACACGGAGGCATTCAAAGCGGCAGTAGCACAAGAACAGGCAGAAGTTATTCTTGTTTGTGCGGGCATCGAAGCACAGATTGCAGAAATGGAGAGCATCGAAGAGCAAACAGAGTTTTTGGAAATGATGGGACTTTCTGAGCCTGGTAAAAATCGCCTAATTCGCTCTTGCTATAGTTTGCTGGACTTAATTACCTACTTCACTGCCGGTGAAAAAGAAGTGCGGGCATGGACCGTTCGCAGGGGTGCCAAAGCACCTGAAGCAGCCGGTGTTATTCACTCTGATTTCGAAAAGGGATTCATCCGGGCAGAGGTAATTAAATTCAATGATTTTGTAGGCCTGGGATCAGAGGCAAAAGTAAAAGAGGCCGGCAAAATGGCCGTGGAAGGGAAAGAATACGTGGTCGCTGATGGCGATATAATGCACTTCCGCTTTAATGTATAATTCATTTACTTCGATTATATTGCTCTCAAATAAGAAGGCCGCCCCAACGTTTTGGGGCGGCCATTTTTACGGTAAGAGCCGGATATAAATATCCATCTCAATCTCACTTGTTGCATTATCGTTTTCTCAGATACTAAAATCTGAATAATCTCTTTTACGGATGCAAATGTACAAGGGGACCAATGCGAAAATCATACAAATCACACTGATTCCCCTCTCATTTTTTTAAGTTTTTTCCTAAAATATACCATTTATTCTCTCAATTTGTGCAAAATGATAAACGGGATATTGTAGCCTGTAGAAAATCGTACCCAACCCATTTGGCAACGTGAAATTCGGTCTCCCTCTGTTTAGGTAGAGGATTCTAACAACAAAAAGGTCCTTTCCCCACAAGGGAGGAAAAGACCTTTCTCAAATTATCAACAGTTCCGGTTGGATGCACCATGGGAAAGTCGAACTCTACCAAAGCACCGGTTTCCTCTTCGAATGAATTGTTTCTATCAAAACCTAGTAGCCAAATACTTCCTCTATAGTCATCTCCTTTACCTTTCCGATGGTGCGCAAGTAGTCAAAATCTACCCTGCTGCGTTCACCCAAGACCAGCCAGGTATATTTTCGACCCTTGACGTAGGTTTTTTGATAATTTAATAAATCCTCCGGTGTTGCCTCTTGCAAAGATTGAAATACGCGTTTCCGCAAGTCTTCGTTAAAACCTTTATCGCGATTACTTCTCCAAGTCCAATAAATTTCAGCTGGCGCGATTCGGTCGGCCGCTAATTGCTTGAGAACACTGGTTCTAGCATGTGCCAGCTGACTGGAAGAGATCGGCATTTCTTCCAAAATGGTACGAAAGGCTTCCACCGCTTCTTTCAATTTATCTGGCTGTGTGCCTACATAGGCTTGCAGGTAGTGCGACCGTTTTTTATGGCTGGGATTGGCTGCGTAGCAATACGCTGAATAAGCCAAGGCTCTTGCCTCGCGGATCTCTTGGTAGACAATGGACGAAAGTCCATAACCGAAGTACTGGTTGTACCATTGCGCAAAAAGGTATTCCTCCAAATTAAAACGGGAGGTGCCTTTGGAATACAATAATAATTCCACTTGAACCGTCGGGAAATCAACAAAAATAACCTGATTTTGCAGGGTTGCTTTTTCCCGAAACCGTTGGGCAGGCATCGGAGGCTGGACGGGGTCCAACACCACATGCTTTTCCTTGAGCACCTTTTTCACCTCCGAAAACGGGTGTGGACCGGTGTAATACACTTCGTGTTGGATGCCGCGCAGCTCCGCTAACAATGTCGTGAGCGCTTCCGCCTTCAACTGAAGCAATTCCTCCTTAGAAAATCGGTGTTTGAACGGAGAGGATGCTCCATACCGGGCTTCGTTTAACATGGCTTTAAACAAGACGGAACGCTTCTCTTTTTTATCGTTGTCCCGCTTCAGCAAAATATCGGCAACCAGGTTGTTCAGAGCTGCCTGATCAGGTTGCGCGCTGGCCAACACTTCCTCCATTAGTTCTAGTCCTAGAAGGAGCGATTCTGGGAGCCCCGAAAGCGAGAGGTAAAAATGTTCGTCTCGGCAAGTGGCAAAAAATTGAAGGCCTAACCTAAAAAATTGTTGCCGAAGCTCCGTAGCTGACCTTTTTGCAGTACCTAAAAACGGCAGATAAGCCTCCAAGACCCCCAATCGGCGATCAGACACCCTCCCCATATCAAAGCAATAATCGAGGCGGAAGGTGGGGCGTTTGGCCTGAAGAACGGCCCGCAACTTAATTTTTGGAGCTAAGACAGCCGCTTTTATTACCTTATTGAACTCCAAAAAATGAGGGTCAATATCCGGTGTTTGACGGGACAAAAAAGCTTCTCCAAAAGAGGAGGTATCCACCCGATTGAGTTCTACTGGAGTAATAGCAGGCTTTTCTACCTTCATTACGTCGGAGTCGGGAGCACAATGTTTGTACACCACTCCATAATTATCGGGCCGGAGCAAGGAAGTTGCCAACTCCACTATATCCTGCTTTGTGAGGATTTCCCATTTCTTCCAGCGGCGGATCAGATCGCCCCACTCCAAGCCTAGGATATAGGCCGCCGACAAGGCTCCGGCACGGCCTTCATTTTTTTCAAAATGCCTGGACTCATGTAATTTCAGGTTTTTGATCACCGCTTCCATCAGCCAATCGGGAAAATCGCCTTTCCGGAGTCGTTCTACTTGCTGCCAAAGCAGCTGTTCTACTTCTGTATGAAGTTGGCCCTCCCTG
>CANHDG010000250.1 GCA_947459365.1 Saprospirales bacterium | reverse complement strand
TTCATCCACGGAGGGGTCTTTTTCGAACCGTATAAAACTTCCTTCGAACGCCTGCTAGCCCATGAACTTGTCTACCTCGACAGCTATATGGCCTCTGAAGGATTTATCGCCTACCAAGGTGTCGCCAATTCCAATTGTATGGAGCTCTTGGTAGATACCGGAATCTACTACGAGTTCATCCCCTTTGACTCCTACCATTTTGATGACGAGGGAAATGTCCGATTGGTTGCCAAAACCCTGAACATCACACAAATACAGCCCAAAACCGAATACGCCCTCCTGATCAGTACCTGCGCAGGCGCCTGGCGCTACCTCATAGGTGACACCATACAATTTACGGATATCGTCCGACTGGAATTCAGAATCACTGGCCGGACCAAACAATTTTTGTCGGTCTGTGGAGAACACCTTTCGATTGATAACCTGAATCAGGCAGTCAGCTCCGTCAACAAACACCTAAAAGCCGGGATCAAGGAATTTGCGGTAGCTGGAATCAAAACCGATCAAGGTTGGAAACACCAATGGTACCTCAGCCTGGACCACGTCGGCCTCTCCGCCAACCAGCTCATGGAGGCACTGGATGAAGAACTCTGCCTTTTAAATGATGATTATGCTACCGAACGCCGCTATGCACTCCATGAAGTCAGCCTGGAAATAGTCCCACACGATTTTTTTTACCAATGGCTGGAAAAACGGGGCAAACTCAACGGACAGGCCAAAATACCAAGGGTACTGAAAGGAACTGCCCTGTCTAATTGGCAAGAATTTCTCGAAGAAAACAAGGTAAAAAGCTAATTCGAAAGTAATTAAGTACTTTTGCAGCCTATTGCGGATAACTTTTCTTGGGAAGTTCCCCGCCTCAACTGTTATCGCTGCATGCCTGTACACCTTTTAGCCATAGAATCCTCCTGCGATGATACCGCAGCAGCCGTCCTCACGGATGGACAGGTGCGCTCTAATTGCGTCGCCAGCCAAGAAATACACCGTTTATACGGTGGAGTCGTGCCCGAAGTTGCCTCCAGGGCCCACCAAAGCAACTTGCTTCCAGTGGTAGAGGCAGCCCTTCAGCAAGCTGGAATTTCCAAACACGACCTGAATGCCATTGCTTTTACTCGAGGCCCTGGATTACTCGGATCCCTACTAGTCGGTACTGCTTTCGCCAAAGCCTTCGCCCTCGCCCAAAATATTCCCCTCATTGAGGTCGATCACATGGATGCACATGTAATGGCCTTATTCGCAGAACCGCCTTTCCCCAGCTTCCCCTTTCTCTGCCTCACCGTCAGCGGTGGACATACCCAAATCATCCGAGTAACTGACCCTCTGGAAATGGAACGTATTGGCTATACCCTCGATGACGCCGCAGGTGAAGCGTTCGATAAGGCTGGAAAAATGCTAGGGCTCCCCTACCCCGCTGGGCCGCACATCGACCGACTGGCACGGGAGGGGACACCGCGCTTTAGCCTGCCAGAGCCTTCCATTGAAGGTCTGAACTTTAGCTTTAGCGGCCTAAAAACTGCTATTTTATATTTTTTAAGGAAAGAAACCAGCGCTAACCCTGCTTTTATCGAGGAAAACCTGGCGGACATCTGTGCCTCCATCCAGCACAGCATCGTCACCATCCTACTCAAAAAACTGAAAAGAGCCGCTAAGGAGACCGGTATCCGACAAATAGGTATCGCCGGAGGCGTAAGCGCCAACTCCGGTTTACGGACAGAACTAGAACGTCTTGGAAAAAAAGAAGGTTGGAAGACCTTTATCCCTAAGTTTCAATATTGCACCGATAATGCTGCCATGATTGGACTGGTCGCACACCAAAAATACCTGCTAGGTCAGTTTGCCTCCCAATCAGTGGCCCCCTACGCCAGCGGTCAATCCCGTTAACGCCGAGACTTGTGAATCGTATTATCCAACGAATTCACCGCCATTTCCCAAAGCGCCTCGTAAGGAATCAATTCAATATCATGCGCTTGGTTGGCAAAATCCAATGGAACACTCTTAAGCATTTTTACGTACTTCTCAGAGTGCCGCAGCACCGCTGCCCGGTGGAAACCGGCAACCGCTACTTGCAACAGCATCTTGATAAAACAGTTGCTTCTAAAATTATCGTCTTTTTTCAGGTAACGAGACGTGTATTTCTCCACCGCCTCAATGCGGTCAATGGTCTCATCATACCGCTTGGTCAAAATCATGTACAAAATCTGAAAAATCAGGATGGGTATGTTTAGACCCCTGCGGTCTTTGTTGTAAAGCGGCACCTCATTTAAAAAACGAGCCATCCGAAACTTACTGATCGAAGCACCCTCTCCCGAATCCCCTGTAATCTTGCCACACTCCTGTAAATAAAACAGATAGGCCTCAAATATCTTCCAAATCTGCTGAATCCCAGAAGGCAACGAGGTAAACCTCCGGTGTTTCACCGTTCTTCGATAAATGGTGTACGCATCACCATACTGCTCTGTATGCATGGCTAGGTACACCAACAACTCCTGGTACTTAAACCAGTTGAAGGACCCCTCTTGCAACAACATCAATCCACGATCCGCCGCTGCACGTCCCTTGGTATAATCGCGAAGCTGCAGGTAGCAAACCATTTCCTGATACAAAAAGGCTTGCAAAGGAACATTGGCCGTGTATGGCTTGCCCTCGAAAAAGCTAATTGCCCGGTCACAAACCTCCCCTGAACGCTTATAATCGTTCACGCTGGAGTAAATCAGCAGCTCCAACAATCGCCCCATAAAATGCAGGCGATACGATTGGTACTTTTGAAGGCCTGGCTCCACCATTTTGAAAAGTCGGGTCGCCTCTTTGGGAATATCCTTCTGCGCTGATTTACTGTTCACAAAACCGATAATTAAATCGGTGTAATAATACTCCGCAAGGTTTTCATAGCGAAACACCTCTTCTAAGTGTGCCACTTCCTTGCTGTAAAACTGGTACTTCTTGATATCGCCTTCCAAAGATCCATAGTACAACCGCATAATACGGGCTACATCCAAGGCGATCTCTGTGAATTCGTATTTCAAGCAAGTGCGGTAAAAATCAGAAATAATTTCCACCGAACCCATGTACGCATTCCTTCCCACCAACATCTTAACTGCCGCCAACTTTTTGTAACAGTCAAAATACAAACGTTGACGGGTATTAAATTGAGGCAAAGCAGGGTCAATCACCAGTAGCATCTGCACCAAATAATCCCACAGCACATTCTTGGTCCGCTGGTATTGTTTGGCCGAAGTCTTCTCCTTCCCAGGGTAAAGAGCCGCAATCGCTTCCGCATCCGTAAACACCTTGCCTTCTGCAACCAAGTCGTATAACTTGAGCGCAAGGGGACCTGGAACAAAGGCTTTTAGGGTCACCGGGGCAACCGCCTTGAGTTTGTTCTTGTTTACAATGCCAATTAATTCGCGGAGCTCGTTCATGAATGCTGCAAATATCGCGCATATCACCCATCAAACTGCATAAAAAGTAGCGTTTTTTTCAGAAATGAGTAGATTGCGCCAAGTTTATCTTAGACGCCCATCACATCAATGATGATTACATTGGAAGAAAGAGCAGAAGTAGTGTTGAAAAAACGGGCAGTTGTGTTGTAGTTCTGATTCATAATAACTTCGTTTATTTTTGTTTACGAAGTCAAAAGTCCGACACGAACCCGCCCGAATTACGGACAAAAAACCACCAATTTAAACATCAATAAATGGGTTATTTTTTTTAATTATTATTATATAATATTGATTATCAATTTTTTAAATTAAAATAATTTTATCAAAAAATAACATAAAACGACCTAAAAAAATGACCTACTTATATCCATTTATGCCCTCAAAAAGTTCCTTTTGGACAGCCAAATAAATTCAGGGTCACCCTGCTGAATGACCAAGATCACCCGCATACGCCCCTGACCACCTTACTTTTGTCTTATCAACTATATACTGCTATGAAACTAGAAATCAGTCCGGACAAGACCCTCCGCGACATCAAAACTGCCTTTACCCAGGCATGGCCCCACCTTAAACTGGTATTTTTTACCAAGTCACATGAGGCGCATACTGGCAGCAACGCTAAATTCATGATTGACAACGAAAACCTGACCTTGGCAGAAGTAGCCCCAATGGTAAAAGGTACCGCTGGCTTGTACTTGGAACAAGAGACCCCT
>CANHDG010000249.1 GCA_947459365.1 Saprospirales bacterium | reverse complement strand
GTATTTGCTGGTGGCAGGGCCGTCAAATCCCGTATGGATTTTTCGAATACTGCCTTTTTTGTCTACAATAATTAAAGTGGGAAAGGCCATCACCTTGTCCAGAGCCGGAAAGGCTGCCGCTGCCGCGCTGGCATCCGCAGGTCCACCGTAGACTAGATCAAAGGGGAGTCCCAAGGTTTTTTTGTATTGTAGTAGTTGGGCGTTCGCTGCTGCTGCGCTCGGTGGTCGCTCAAAGGAGACTCCCAGCACTTGTATCTGAGCCGCCAGTTCTGGGTGCTCTTGCAGGAATTGTTTTAGAAATAACTGCTCGTCCTTGCAGTTGGGGCACCAGGTACCCGTGATAGTGATAACTCCAATTTTATTCTCGAACGCAGGTCCTGGAAATGCGATGGTTTTCCCTTCTGGGCTGGTGTACTGGAAAGATAGCTGCTTGCCAGTTGCTTGGGTCAAGCTATGAGGATCTCCCAGTTGAAAGGAAGGGTCTTTCCAGGCAGTCCAGAGTTTCGGGGGCTTTTTGCCAGAACGGAACTCCCCTTGGAGGCTGTCTCCTTGAATATTTCCTGAAAACAAATAAACGGCAGCACCATCAAAGGCGGAGAGCCAAAATTTACGGCCTTGAACGGTGCCCTCTAAGTACCGGAAGTCTCCAGACTCCGTTCGGAACGTACCCGTTAGGCGATTCCCTTCTTGCTTGAATTCTCCAATCGCCCGCATGGGTCGATCGGTATCAATTCCAATGGTAGTTGCCCAAGCGCCTGTTAGATCCATCTGAGGCGTTTCCTTCAAGGAAGTAAACCGGTAGGCTTTTCCCGCGTCTGCCACAAACGCTATTTTTGTCTTGGGATCGTTGCCTTTTATCCAATAGCCCTGCATAGCCCCTCCCCGCACTTCTGCATGCAAATGGCTTTGGTACTCCGGAAAATAAACGTTAAAAGTGTCTCGAGCAGTCGTACGGTCCCGTCCAGTCCGAATACTATCACAGCGAATGCTGTCTTCACCATTGATTAGGTTGATGTAAAACCGTTCCGGACTCGTATACACCACCTCAAAATTAAAGGGTACTTCCCCGGGCTTGAATTGGTCGTACAAAATAGTCGCCTCTCCTTTTTTACCCACCGGAAGTGCAGGGTCCTCTAAAGTCAATACACCTCGCCAAAGGCCAGGAGCGGCAAACGAATACGGATGATTGGTTTCCAAACAAGCGGTTTGGATCAGGAGGGCGCTGCCGAGCGCGCAAGCAAAGACAAGGAGATTTCTATACATAGTCCGCGCAAAAATAATAAAAAAACGCCCATCCGGAATATTCCCTTCCAGGAATAATTCCGAATGTGCGCTCGTTTTTTTGGTCTGCCCAACAAAGAAGACCTTTCAGGGGCACTTATCCAAATAGTACCGGGATAAAGTGCCAAACAGGTGAGACAAAGAGGGATTGGCTTCCAGTCCATTCCTCTGGATTATTATAAAATGCAGGTAATCAATTGTTTTTAAGCGTATCGAACGCTACGATTACTTCTTTTTGCCACAAAAACAAGCTATTATACTTGCGTTTCGATTTTAATGTATCACCTAAAACCATGCCAAAAATTGCTTTCGTCGAAAAAAAAGAGTCGTTCAGGTACTTAATTATGCAGGTGGAGGATTTTTAGTATTTTTTTTGGAAAGGATCGGCTCGGCACTGCTGTTCAGGTGCTGTTTTTTTTCGGAAAAAAAATAAAAATGGACCCTTGTGCAAACGGACGGCTGTGTCCACCCTTCCATCTGGGCTTTAGTCGAAAGAGCACCTCTCCCTTCATCCAGTTCTATTGCTAAAACAGGGCACCTTGTTCTCCTGGCGGACGGCAGGGTTCAGGTCCCCGTAACTTGGATTCTGGAAAGACCTTCCGGAATTTTTCAACAGTGTATTGGGCCAGTTCAGGTGCCAACAGGTTATCGGGCTCGTGGGTGAAAAAATAAATCGAGGATGCTCCAGCCTGTACCCACTTTTTTAATTGGTTCGACCAATCGTCGATGCGGGTGTAATCGGAGGGATGCAAGGAATTCCCCACAAATCGGACCAACAAAAAAGGAGCGGTGAGATGACCGTGGCAGACATCTCTGCGTCCGGCTACATCCGTTACCACTGCGCCCGTCTGCCTTTCGGTCAAAAGCTCAAAATAGCGGTCTTGCTCGGGTCCTGTCGCAAAAAATAAAGGGTGCCGCACCTCCACTGCCAAAGGCAAGTGGCTTGGCCAGGTGTCTATAAAACGACTCAAAACCGGTAGGTTTCTGGGTTCAAAATGAGGAGGAAGCTGTAAAAAACAAACCCCTAGTCGGGGCGATAAGGCGGTCATCCGCTCCCAAAAAAGGCGAAGTTCGGTATTGTGAACGCCTAAATCGCGGGCATGGCTGATTACTTGTGGAATTTTTGGGCAAAACCGAAAATCGGAAGGGGTTTCCGCAATCCAGCGATGGATGGTCTCCGAATCCGGGATTCGGTAGTGGGTGGTGTTGTGTTCAATGGTATTAAACTGCTTCCCGTAGGCCAGCAGGTGCCCGTTGGTTTTGGTACTAGACGGATACCAGCTACCCACCCAATCCTTCATGTTGTACCCAGTGGCGCCGACAAACAGGTCGGGAGTGCCTTCGGTGCGCGGCAGCGAACTACTGATTTCTGGCAGAAGAAATTGGACCGAATCTACCTGTTGAAGTTTCCCGAATTCCATGTTTCCAAATTTTGGAGGCAAAGGTAGTTTTCTTCATTTGCATTGTGCTAAACAGTCCGCTTTAGCGGCTGGATCCCTTTATTTTTTGTGAAAAAGCAGGCTATTTGAAGGATTTTTTGGCTTGATTAAAAGAAAGTAACAGTATCTAATTTGTTCGTTTTCAATATTTAGTAAGTAAATGTCATCAAACCACCTATTTTTTTCTTTAATTCTCAATTTTTATTATTTCATTTGCCATTAGAATCGGGTTGATTCTGCCTATACGAAAGCTAACTTTTGTCTACAAAAGCGAACAAGTCCTTTATGCATCTATTTTACAATGTTTTAAAAATTGCCTTGTTTACCCTCCTGTCCAGCTCCGTCCTTCAGGCGCAGATAACCTTAAAAGGGAAAGTGCAGGATGCTGAAACAGGGGAAGAACTGATTGGAGCAGCCATTTCTCTGGGCCAAAATCAGGGAGGCACCAACACCGATTACAACGGGGAATTTGTACTTAAGGTGGCAGCATTGCCAGTCCAACTTAGAGTTACCTACACAGGGTACACGCCCTTTGAATTAACCGTTCAAGATGCAAATCAGCGCTTGTCTATTAAGCTTAGCTCCAGCGAAGTCCTGATTGAAGAATTAGTCATCAAAGGCCAGCGCATCGACGATAAGCAAAAGGCAGCCCCGCTGACGGTGGAAAACCTGGATGCCATCGCGATCAAAGAAACCCCTGCGGTTAGTTTTTATAACGGTCTTGGAAACTTGAAAGGAGTGGATCTGACTACAGCTTCGCTGGGCTTTACCGTTATCAATATGCGGGGCTTCAACAGTACCAGCCCCGTCCGCTCCTTGCAAATTATTGATGGAGTGGACAACCAAGCACCCGGTTTGAACTTTTCTTTAGGGAACTTCTTGGGCTCCAGTGATTTGGATGTAGCCGGTGTAGATTTGGTGGTGGGCGCCAGTTCGGCCTTTTATGGTCCTAATGCGTTTAATGGGGTGATTAGTATGAAAACGAAGAACCCTTTTATCCATCGCGGTCTTAGTGTATCCTTGAAAGGAGGAGAGCGCTCTTTGTTGGAGGGGGCTGCTCGTTATGCGGAGTCTTTTAAAAATAAAGATGGCAAGGATTACATGGCCTTCAAACTCAATTTTTTTGGATTGAGGGCAAATGACTGGGAGGCAGATAATTACGATCCAATTACTGGCGCCAAAGGGAATCAGGTCTTTGATGCCGCCAACAATCCCGGCCGATACGATGCTGTGAATATTTATGGGGATGAGTTTAGTTATGGAATTGGGGTTGGCTTCAATGCCAATGCAGGTCTAAATACCATTCACCGCCCAGGTTACCGCGAAATTGACCTGGTGGACTATGATACCCGCAACGTCAAGACCAACGCTGCCTTGCATTTTCGCCTGCAGCCTGAAAAAGAGTTTGAATCGCCTGAGCTGATTATTTCCTCTAGTTTTGGAACAGGTACCACGGTGTACCAAGGG
>CANHDG010000248.1 GCA_947459365.1 Saprospirales bacterium | reverse complement strand
GCTTGTGGCCCTGAGATAATGGTTTCGGATACCGTATTTTTTTGTCCAGGCTCCATCGTAACCCTTGAACCCGCCCTATCCAATTTCCCATTTAGCACACCGACGTTTCAATGGCAGGTTTGGTCGGATAGTGTTTGGGTATCCCTGCCGGCTGAAGATAATACCACGCTAGTACTCCCTTCAGCCGTTGCAGGTCAGCAATACCGACTTTTAATAGCCAGTGCGGTGGGCAACCTAGAGCTGGCCAATTGCCGGGTCGCCTCTGCACCCATCACCCTGGCTTATTCATATACCCTGCCAGTAGGAATTGGATTGGATTCCATTGCTTGCCCTGGTGATACCGGGGGCGCTTCTGCATTGGTCATTGGCGGGACTTCCCCTTTTGTGTATAACTGGTCCAATGGGGCGAATACCTCTGCGGTATCGGGGCTGGAGGCTGGCTGGTATGCTGTGACGGTGACGGATGGCAATGGCTGCACTGGGTCCGCTTCGGCAATGCTTTCCAGTGCCCAGTTAGCTTCCCTTAGCCTGCTGCCAACCCCGGTTTCGTGTCCAGGAGGAGTGGATGGTGGCTTGGTAGCCTTAGTCAACGGTTGGGGAGGCTCTCTGATTTATAGCTGGAGCAATGGTCAATCCAATGCAAGTCTAACCCAACTGGTGGCTGGTGAATATGCACTTACCGTAACGAATGAACAAGGGTGCACCTTAGAGGGGCTTGCGTCCGTTGAAACCTTACCCAGTTTTAATCTGTCCTTGTTTTCCAGTCCTGCCACCTGTGCCCAACGTCAGGATGGTCAGGCAGGGGTGGAGGTGAGTGGTTCGGGTGGGCCGTTTCTCTATTTATGGGAAAATGGGTTGGATACACCGCAGATTGCAGGACTCAGCTCGGGTTGGTATGCGCTAACCGTGACCAATAGTTGGGGCTGTACCCAGGTGGATTCTATTGAGGTGGGAGCCGCAGCGCCCCTACAATGGATGATCGAAACTTCCGATGTCCGTTGTTCAGGGGGGAGTGATGGTATGGCAACGGCTGTGGTAAGTGGTGGACTTCCTCCTTATCAATATACCTATAGCATGGGTGGAATAGGTGCCACTGCAGGGCAACTTCCAGCAGGTACTTACAACCTGTTGATATCGGATAGTTTGGGTTGTATGGTTTCAACCTCCTTTGAAATAGAGGAGCCTCCCTTATTGGAGCTTGGCCTACTGGTTACCGGAGTATCTTGTTACGCGGGATTGGATGGGGCAGTGCATGTGGAGGCCGCTGGAGGAGTGGCTCCATATCAGTATCAGTGGAGCACCGGTGCCACAGGGGCTTCCTTGCAAGAAGTAGCGGCTGGGAATTATGTGGTGACCGTTACAGATAGCAATGGATGCATTCAACTGGCAAGTGCGGTGCTAGCAGCCCCCGATTCTTTATCTCTTTCTTTCCTCGAAGTAGCCCCCCTTTGCTATTCTGGTTCGGATGGCAGTCTATCGGTAGTAGTCGGTGGAGGGACCGCTCCTTACGAAGTTAACTGGGGGGATGGGAGCGCTGCTCCCGTTCGAAGCAACCTCCCCGCTGGGCACTATGTGGTTACCATAGTAGATGCGAAGGGCTGCCAATCGATCGGTAGTGCTGTTTTAATGCCACCGGAGGAGCTGCGTTTACTCCTGGAGGCGGAGGCGGAGACCTGTCTGGGCTTCGCGAATGGGCGAATAGAGGCTTGGGTACAGGGTGGGGTAGGGCCTTATATATGGTCATGGTCGAACGCTGGCACAGGCCCCGAGCAGTTGGGTTTGGCTGCAGGAACCTATCGGGTTACGGTTACGGATGTCCAAGGTTGTACTGTATCGGGAGAGGAAACAATTTTTACGGCGGTGACCCCCTTTGTTGACTTGGGGCTAGACCTCCAGTGGAAATTGGGAGAGCCTTTGGTCTTGTCTGCACAGCATCTTTATCCGGATTCGAGTACGTTGACCTATCAGTGGGAGGGTATTGGTGGCGATACCAGCTGCATTGGTTGTTCCTGGATTTCGTTTGTGCCGGTTCAGTCTGGCTGTCAACGGTTAATTCTTTCCAACGAGGAAGGTTGTATTGCCCGGGATTCGGTTTGTATTACCATCGATTCACGTCGGGAGCTATACATCCCGAATGTTTTTCACCCGGATAAAGATGGTTGGAATGATTTTTTTACGGTTTATTCCGATCCATCGGTGAAAACGCTTCGCAGGCTGAGTGTTTACAGCCGTTGGGGGGAGGAAGTATTTAGAGCGAACAATATACCCACCAACGAAGAGCTATTTGGTTGGGACGGCAGGCATCGGGGATTGGACATGTTGCCGGGGGTATATGTGTACCAAGTGGAAGTTGAATTTTGGGATGGGGAGGTGAATTGGTACAGTGGGGATGTAACGTTGGTGCGTTGAAGGGGGGATTTCCGTTTTGGATTGGTTTTTTGGGGTTTGGTACTTCTTATTGGAGCCAATAGGTTTCGGCGGCGGTATCGTTGTTGGCTACCAGGATTGTTCTTCTGTTTTTACCGCGGAGGAGGAGTAAGTCCCTGACTTCCCTGTTGGCCCAGAATCCACTTTTGTTTCCTTCGAGCGGTATGAATTGGTTGGATGGCGTTCCAATTAACACCAGCCCTGTCCCTGCATCACAGCGGTTGGTTTCTACTTCCATTCCATATTTATTGCCTGCGATCAGAATATCTTTTCTGCCGTCACCGTTAACATCTTCGACGACAATTCCCATGGTTGGGGCAATTTGGGCTTGTCTGGGCAGTTCATGTTGGATAAAGGTGCCATTTTTATTCTCCCACCAGGAGGTTGCGAGTGTGTAGCAGTTGAGGTTGAGGGCTTTGTCCAATATTTCCCGATTATACACATCGGTAATGGTGGCTTTTCCGTAGTCTTTGGCGTAGAGAAACTTCTTTTTCAAACTGGGAATGTGTTTGGTGAGCACCTCTTTTTGTACCATTGGGTGCCATTCCCCATTTTCAGGGATGGCCATTAAAGGATCCAAGGTTCCGTTACCATCGAAATCACCTGCATAACACTGTAAGGGAGCTTCTGAGGAAGCGGTATACTTGGTATTGAATCCTAGATTGCCGGTGACTAGGTCCAGGTCGCCATCTCCGTCCAGGTCATCGCAGATCAGTCGATTCCAGAGTCCATTGCTTTTTTGTAAGCCTGGGTAGTCCTTTTGTTTGACGAGTTGGCCATTTTGCAGTTTGAAAACGGTGATAGGCATCCACTCTCCGCAAACGATCAGCTCGGGGCTCGGGTCTGCATCAATGTTGGCCCAAACCAGGTCGGTGATCATTCCACAGAATTTGAAGTCAGGGGCTACCTGGGCAGTCACATCGGTAAAGCGATCTCGGTCATTACGGAGTACTGCGCTGGCGGGTGGGAGGGGCCAGTTGGCTGGTTTAACGCGTCCGCCGATAAATAAATCCAGGTCGCCATCGCTGTCGTAATCATGGGCGACCACTCTTCCGCCGATATCCGGTAGAGGAGGGAGTACATTTGGAGGTGTTTTCCTAAAATCTCCTTTCCCATCGGCATTGATGTAAAGTCGATGTTGCCAAGCTTGGGGAGAGGTAGCTTCGGCGCCCCCGCTAAGCACTACTAAGTCTAGATCACCATCGGCGTCGGCATCGAAGAAGCAAGCACCGTGGTCTTCAAACAGTTTATCTGCTGTGAAGCTAGGGGATTGAAGCGGTTTGAATTGGCCGTTTTCTTGTTGGATAGCGAGGGTAGCAGGTTGGTCAAATGCATTTCCTATAAACAAGTCTTCTAATCCGTCGCCGTTGACATCTCCTTTTGCTGTGAAGGGCCCCAGGTCGGAGCAGCTCCAGGCGTTGAGCGGCCAGGTTTCAAAATCGTTGAACTCATTTTCTGTATGTTGGAAATTTAGGGCTTTATTTTTGGTAAAGAGGGGCTTTGTGGAAGCGGGGTCTGGGCAAATGCTAGCAACAGGGCCTCCTTGTGCGTCGGTTTGACGAAGGACAAGTCGTTGATTAACTTGTACATTTTCCATGGTCAATGTTTTACCATTTGGGAAACGAACGGTCAAGCGGTCAATGGCACTCGTTTTTCCAAGCCCAAAATGGAGCAGGTGTTCGACGGAGGAGAAAATGCCTCGAGTAGGAAATTGTTCGGCATATTGAACCTTGCCTCCTTCATATTCGAGTAAGCAGGAAGC
>CANHDG010000247.1 GCA_947459365.1 Saprospirales bacterium | reverse complement strand
GTAAAAATCAGAAGTTAGGTGACTGGGCGTTCGGAGGTTCCAAGCTGCTTGGTTTGCCTTTAGGTACTGTTCGTTTAGCATTTCGCAAAAGTAGGGAGAAAGGAAGTATTTGATCGAAAAATGGTGGGTTGGAGCATTGGAATTTTTTCAAATGGCTGATTTTTTGTAAATATATTTTCAAAATTAATAATGTAAAAATGCAACTTTTTTTGTTGTTAAATTTGTCAAAATTAGACAAATTAAAATTATTATTTACCTTTGTTTGGTCACTAAAGGAAGTTCTACATTAATCCTGTTAATCAACCCCAAAGCTGCAAGGTTATTGTTCTGGTGAATGGAAAAAAGAGTTATTAATTGTTCGTTGCGTTCTTTTCTGGTTGTCCTCGTTTATTTTTTTCTTTGTTTTTCTTATTTAAACGCTCAGGAGACAAGTTATAATATTGGTATACAACGCTATACTATGTCGGATGGGTTGTCCCACCAGCATGTATATCAAACGTATGAAGATAGCCGTGGATTCATTTGGGTAGTCACTTCCAAAGGCTTGGATTTCTTTAACGGTAACCGGTTCGTGGAGGTACTTCAATGGCCTACCATGGAGAATCCGGAGGAAGTGCATATCGAAACAGAAGATAAAAAAGGTAATCTTTGGATTCGAAGGAAGCAAAATAGATCTTTGGTATTCCAACTCGTTCAGTTGAAGACCCTTCAAGTAAGCACGCCTCAATTCGTTTGGCCTAACTTATCTGCGCAATGCAACGATGTGAGTGTTCTTCCCGGTGGTGATCTATTAATTACAGATGTTGCTGGTGGATTTTGGGTGCTCGGTGAACAGCAATCACCGAAGTTTATTTGTCAGTTGCCATCAGGGCCATTTCGAATTTTGGATGCCACTACCTCTTCTGAGCAAGTTTGGATCCGAGTGGACAAGCCCCTTCACAGTGATTCGGAGTTAAAGTTATTGAATTTAAGAAATGGAGAAATCCAAAGTACGGTTACAGTAGAAGCAAAAAACAGTTTTTTTACAACTGGGGGTACAGACCTTTCTTGGTTGGACGCGGAGGCGATTCACAGTATCACTTCACTGGGGAGACGCAGTTTTACAATACCTTCCTCCGTTTCATTGAGATGTAGTTGGGATAGGGTAGTAGGTGCTGATCCAAAGAGTGGTAATCTTTGGTTATATGGTAAAGATGAATTACTAGTATTTCATCCTGAGCAGGGGGTATTGCACGACTTCGCCGGGTATTTTACGAAAATACCTGCATTTGGTAATGTATTTCAAATTTATGTGGATAGCAGACAAGTAGTCTGGGTAAGCAGTATTAATGGGCTTTACCAAATCGACTTCCGTCCCTCGGTTTTTCAACGTTTACTTTGGAACGATCCAGCCAAAAGTGCAAACCCATTCATCAACTCTTGTAGGGGAATTTTGGAGCACTCAAGCGGTCGTATCTTGATTAATTACAGCACTCAAGTTGGCATGCTGGAGTCATCCAACCTTTCTACTGTTTGGAACCGGCGAATGGAGGTACCTTATTTTGGTGTAGCGGAAGACCAGGACGGCAGTATTTTGCTAGGAGGCTTGAACAACCGCTTAGTGCGGATGGACCCCAAAACTGGTACATTTATCTCTTTAGTTGGAGATAAAAAAGAAGCCGGGAATTTGATTTGGGCCATTTTCCCTACTAAGAACCGAATTTGGCTAGGTCTCGATCAAGGATTTGGTTGGCTAGATCGAGGCTCCAAGCAGATCGTTTATTTGACCTCAGATGGTTCAGGAGGTGCGGCTGCTGAGCTAAGTGCAAGTTCTGTTTATCATATTCAAGCGGCCTCAAATGGGAATGGTATTTTGCTGGGAACCAGTGTTGGTTTATTTGAGCTCGATTCCGATGGTACTATTTTACATCGCTATTGGAAAGCTGGGTCTGGAGCATCCTATTTGCCTGCTGATAATATTAGACACTTTTCAAAAGACCTTCAGGGCAATTATTGGTTGGCAACTGCAGAAGGTTTGGTGAAGTGGACCGTTTCAACAGGAGAGAAACGGCTTTTTGGAACCAAGGAAGGACTTCCCAATGTGAATCTGTACGCGGTTTATCCCGACCATAATGGAGTGCTTTGGATGAGCAGTGACAATGGCATTATTCAATTTGAACCGAGTACAGCAAGCTTGCATTATTACTTGCCTAAAGAAGGTGTCACCCATCAAGAGTTTAATCGAATCTCGCACCTAATGCAAAAAAGCGGTAGGCTGTGGTTCGGCAGTGTTAATGGGGTAACGATTTTCCGACCTGAGCAATTGGTAAAGGATCCAACTGCTATAAGGAAGACTGCTCTTGCGGTTCAACAGGCCACAGTACTGAAAGACCGTTCAGTTGAAGCACTTTCCATCCTTCCTCAATGGAATTCTTCAGGCGCACTTGAGATAGAGCCAGGTGCTCGCTTGATCCGCATTAAACTCGCGCACTCCGATTATTTAAATAAGGGTTTGATTCGATTTAGCTTCCACATAGAGGGCTTAATGGCTGGTTGGCAAGAAGCAGAAAATGATCTAATTCAATTGACTGGCCTTCCTCCGGGCAAGTACCAGCTGCGCGTTCGGACGAGTTTGGGGAGTGGCTACTCGACCAACTCAGAGTTGATAATCCCTCTCCAAGTGAAAGCGCCACTGTATGCCCAGGTTTGGTTTTGGCTGGTATTGTTTTCTTTCGTGGGCTTGCTGGTATTCTTGTTCATTCGAATTCGCTGGAAGTTTTTAAGAGACAAACAAGTGGAGTTAGAAGTTTTGGTAGATCGGAGGACTCTAAAAGTTGAACAGGCTCGGCAACTTATTGCAGAGCAGTCGGATCAAATTACCAGGCTCGCGGAAGAAAAGGTACGCTTTTTTACCACCATATCACATGAGTTTAGGGCTCCAATCGCATTAATAATGGGAGCGGTGCGCAACCTCCAACAAGAGATGGGAGAGAATAGTAAGTTTGGGGAGCTGTTGGGAATTGCCTTGCGGAACAGCCAAAGTCTGATGCGGCTAGTAAATGAAGTGGCGACGGTAAATGCTTCGGACAAAGGAGAACTGCAAGTAAAACGGATGCCAGTTAATTTGATTGAATTTTGTGAGGATTTGGTGCTTGAGACGAGGAGGATTGCCGGTAATCGCCAAGTGCTGATGGAATGTCAGCCTCCTTTGGACCATGGCTTGTATTTGGAAACCGATCCGAGTATTTTGGATTTGATAGTGAGTCAGTTACTTTCGAATGCTTTGAGATGTACCCCAGATCGGGGGGACATTAAAATATTAGTCAACCAACTCCAGGAAGAGTCATCAGTCCAGTTAGTGGTTTCCGATCAAGGGCCAGGTTTCCAGGCGGAAGAAATTCCCTACCTCTTTGATCGTTCCTATCGCTCTGAAATAAGTTCTGAAACTGGAGTAACCTTGCTAACGGGCTTGGCACTGATTAAAGAAATGACGACCTTATTAGGCGGAACCATTGCGGTCCAAAGTGAGGTTGGAAAAGGCACCCTGATTTTACTTCAATTTCCTATTACTAATCAAAATAAAGCGGAATTTTTTCATCCCTCTAAACAGGAAACGGTGATTGGGAAACATCCTTCAAGAGCTACCGCAGTTGGGGAGATGAAACCTACTCTTTTAATCGTAGAGGCTAATCCAGACTTTAAGGTCCTTTTCAAGAAAATGTTCCGACAGCTGGCACAGGTAGAACTGGTAAAAGATGGGGTGGAGGCTTTAGCGTTATTGGAGGCAAATCCCCTTCCCAAATTGATCATTACCGATGTTGAAATACCGGGGATGGACGGTTTAAGGTTGCTTGAAGAGTTGAAGAGCAGGCCCGTTTATTCGGATATTCCGGTGATTATCTACAGTAGTAAAAGCAAAGCAGGCGAGGAACAAAAGGCGCTTGATTTAGGAGCTTCTGAGTATTTAATTAAGCCAGCTTCGCCTGAATTACTGGAGTGGACAGTGCGGCGGATATTACTCTCGAGGTATCCGGAGGAAGTAGCCACCCTAGTGCAGTCAACGCCTCCCACTACGCTGACAGAGGAAGAACAGAGATGGGTTGTAGTGTTGGATCAAATTGTATCAGAGCATTTATCAGAACAGTTTTTTTCCGTTGATTTTTTAGCCCAGAAAATGTTGATGGGTAGAACCCAATTTTTTCAGACGGTACAGGCATATACGGGTATGACTCCAAATGC
>CANHDG010000246.1 GCA_947459365.1 Saprospirales bacterium | reverse complement strand
AGGCTACTTACGAAGATTTTCTAGGAAAGGTAGCTGTAGGTCGTCATAAAACCAGGGATCAGGTGGACTCCATTGCTCAGGGAAGGGTTTGGCCCGGTCAGATGGCTAAGCAGATTGGTTTGGTGGATGAAATTGGGGGTTTGGATAGAGCTATTCAGGCAGCATCGCGGTTAGCACAATTAGAAAAGTACAAAATAAGAGAATACCCGGAAACCAAAACACCGATTGAGCAGTTGGTGGAAAAGTTAATGAATGCAGAAGATAGGGAAGAGGCGGTCAGCGCATCCGTGCTGAAATCAGAGTTGGGTGAATTGTATCCGATGTACCGCAGTCTGCGTGATTTGCGCAATGCAAAAGGAATTCAGGCTCGTCTGCCCTATGAATTGGTGGTTTTTTAGACGAGAAGTATGGATTTATTAACCCGTTGGCGATTAATACTTGGAGGGGCTGAATCGGATGGTACCGGTCAGCCCCTTCCGGATTCTGTAGCGGCATTGGATGCTGCGCTGGATGCGTTGTATGAATTTGAGCGCCGGAAAAAATTTCAATACAAGCCAATGGGAGGGTCAGATGGATCGGTTAGGATGGGAACGGGAGGAGGGAGTAATCCTTCGATTGCTCGTTGGTTGGGAGATATTCGCCGTTATTTTCCGCAATCAGTGGTGCAGATTCTTCAGCGAGATGCCTTTGCCATGAGGGGGCTACAGCAAAAATTATTGTTGGATCAACAAGTATTGGAGGAGGTCTCACCAGATGTACAGTTGGTGGCTACCCTTTTAGAGCTAAAGCATTTAATGCCAACCGCTACCAAGGAAACAGCCCGTGTGGTAGTTCGAAAAGTGGTGGAGGCTTTGATGGCACGTTTGAAGCAGAAGACGGAGCAGGCTATTGCCGGAGCCTTGCACAAGCAGTCCCTTAAACGCACCCATCGATGGGCTGATATTGATTGGAATGCTACCATTCGCAAAAATTTGCGGCATTATCAGCCTTCGTTAGGGACGATTATACCGGAGGTTCGGCTCGGTTTTTCGAGGAAAAACAAACGGGTTCCCAAAGAGGTGATTTTGTGCATTGATCAAAGCGGTTCGATGGGAGATTCGGTGGTCTATGCGAGTATTTACAGCGCTGTTCTGGCGACTTTACCTGGAATAAAAACTAGATTAGTAGCATTTGATACTCAAGTGGTAGATCTGACAGAGCAGCTGGACGATCCAGTAGAACTGCTGTTTGGACTGCAATTGGGTGGTGGCACAGATATTCATTCTGCGCTAACGTTTTGCCAGCAATTAATTGCCAGGCCTGCGGAAACCATCTTGATTTTGTTGAGTGATTTATTTGAAGGAGGGAATCAGGTAAAAATGCGGGAGCGTCTCCAACAGTTATCTGAATCGGGTGTTCAACTAATCGGGTTGCTGGCGTTAAGTGATGGGGGGGCACCTGCTTATCAGCATTCGAACGCGCTCTTTTTGTCTAATTTAGGAGGGCCTGTTTTTGCTTGTACGCCGGACCGTTTTCCGGAGCTAATGGCTGCAGCGCTCAACCAGCAAGATTTGTCCAGTTATTCGGAACTCCCTAAGCAACCCGATTTGCCTTTTTGATGGAGTCTGAGCAGAGAGGATTTTAAATGGTAAACTATTTAAGTGAAGGGTATGAAACTTAATTTAATGTTAGGGACCGCTCAGTGGGGTTGGAATTTGGATAAGCAAATGGCCTTCTCCTTACTGGATGCTTGGTTGAAGGCAGGTTTTTCTGAGATAGATGCTGCGACGAATTATCCAATTAACAAGCAGCCAGCAGATTTTAGGGCTTCTGAAAAGATACTTGCAGAGTATATTTCGGCACATGGGATAAAGGGAGAGCTGTCTGTGATGATGAAAGTGGGAAGTATGGATAATCTTCGGACGCCAGAGATCAATTTGTCTCCTTCCTTTTTACGAATGATAACGGACGAATACCGGCGAATTTTTGGGGACAATCTCCGAGGAATAATGATTCACTGGGATAATCGGGAGGTGCCAGAGGCAGCCGTAGAGACGATGGAGATCCTTCGGGAGTTGCATCAAGAAGGTATCCGCCCAGGGTTGTCTGGAATTAAATATCCGGAGCACTATGCATTGGCCAATACCTCGCTGAATCTTCCATTTGACCTTGAGGTGAAGCACAACGTATTCGTGAGTGACTTAGGGCGCTATCAAGGTTTACTCACGGGTACTGCCCCATACCGCGTGTGGGCGTATGGAATCAATGCAGGGGGAATAAAGTTAAAAGGCGGCTATACTCCTGAGAGTACTTTTACTGTACGAGGTGGGGATTCGACCTTGTTTGAAGAGCGCTGCGCTGAGCTGGAGCGGATGTTATCGGATTGGAATTTAGCCTTTGTGCGACCTCCCCTCATGACCATGCACCATTTGGGATTGGTATGGGCGCATAGTGAGCCGCAGATACAGGGTGTTATTGTGGGACCTAAAAATGAGTCGCAGTTGGCAGAGACGATTGGTTTTCTTCGAAATTTAGATACTTTTGATTATTCAGATGTGGTAAAGTCACTCAGAAAATGGACCTCCTCCAACCATTAGGCCAAAGTGAGGGGGCTGGATTGACCAACAGAATCTTACCAAATGGTAAAAGAAAGCGACTGAAGACTGGTTTTTAGTCTTGAAATTCATAAATTATTGTGAAAATCAGAGAAAAAGGCCTATTTTAGATACAATTCAGATTACTTTTGTCGTTGGAATAAAATAAACGGAAAGATTTTAGAACAATGGGTTTCTGTCGTTTGCTTTTAATTCCTTCCTAAAACGTGCTTCATTAATAAACAGCGACTAATTTTATGATGCTTCAGTCCATGTTGAGTTCTCTTTTCCTCTTTTTTCAGTTAGTGGAAGATGCTGCGGGATCGGCTCCTTTAAAAGAGCGGGAAAGTTTAATTGATATTATTCTGGGGAGTAGTACTTCAGGATTGATCGTGATGGCCATTCTGTTTTTTCTATCTATTGGTGCCGTATTTATCATCCTTGAGCGATATATGACCCTTTCTAGGGCGGAACAGGTGGATCAAAACTTTATGAATTCGATCCGGGCTAGTGTAGAAAGTGGAAATATTCAGGCTGCAAAGGCCCTTTGCCAGAGTGTCGATGCTCCGATGGCTAGGATGGTAGAAAAAGGCTTGGATCGAATTGGGAAACCACTAGACGATATCAATAAGGCGATTGAAAACATAGGTAACTTGGAATTGCTTAAGCTAGAGAAAAACTTATCCACCTTAGCTTCGATCTCGGGTATTGCGCCAATGATTGGTTTGTTGGGTACGGTGATTGGTTTGATTATTGCTTTTCAGGACATGACAGGTGCGACCAATATTACACCTCAGACGCTTTCTTCTGGTATTTACCACGCTTTAACAGCCACTGCTGCAGGTTTGTTGGTGTCTATCATCGCAATGTTTGGGTATAATGTATTGGTTTCCAAGTTAGACAAAGTTATTTTTAAGATGGAGAACACGGCGGTTCAGTTCATGGATTTACTCCAGGAGCCAACTCGTTAAGCACCTTTTTACTAACCATTTTAACTGATTTAATAAATGGGACTTAAACGCCGTCAAAGGGTGGAACCGGAGTTTAGCTTGGCAGCCATGATTGATGTCATTTTTTTGCTGTTGATGTTTTTCATGCTTACCTCTAAATTCGTCACGCCAAACGCCCTTAATTTATCGTTACCATCGAGTAGCTCCACTTCCATGGCATCGCCGGCATTGGCTGTGTCACTTCAGCGAGTAGATAATCAATGCAAGTATTATTTTGAGATGGATGGGAAGGTATCAGAGGTGCCTATGGAGACCTTGCAGTCTGCTTTATCCGATAAAATCTCCAAGTTGAAGTTGAACCAAGACGAGAAACCAACCATTACCATTGTTGCTGAAAAATCAGTTCCGATTAATGATGTGGTGTACGTTTTAGAAATTGCCAATCGATTGAAACTAAAAACCATTTTAGCTACTGATCCTAAGTCGGTAGAAGCAACTTCTGCACAGTAACAACCACTCTACAAGTATGTCAGCCGCACGTAATAGAATCATGGAGGTAATGGAACGAGAAAATCGCTCGAAAGCGATGATCTTTAGTATTCTATTGCACATTGCCTTTTTTCTTTTTCTGTACTATTATCGGTTTGACGCCCCTAGAGAGGATTCAGTGGAGCTGATTACGAATGGACCCATCGAAATTGATT
>CANHDG010000245.1 GCA_947459365.1 Saprospirales bacterium | reverse complement strand
AAGAATCCATCGACAGGTGAACCACAGCTTCCCAGGCAGTTACACCCGCGAAAAATTTTGCTATTTCTTTCTTATTTATGGACATGAAAACCTTTTACTTTTTAGAAATAACACCCATTTGCCCACCAAACATACGGTTTTGTTGGGGGCAATTAGAGTTAAAGTGAAATTTTCTACTAGGATTTAGTCAAAATGGTAGTTAAAGTGCCTAAATTATTTAATATTTGCATAGCAATCAAATCATAAATGTGTAGAATTTAGCATTCTAACCATAATTAAATCCAATGGAGCTCACCTATCCCACTTACCAGGATGTCCGCACTCAGTCGGACGCTTTTTTTTATTTTATGAAATTACTGGATACCGCGATGGTCGATGCGGTATTGAAGGAGGACCGTACCTACCAGGATATGGAGAAGGCGGAATTTATGAAAGCCTTGTCGGCGGCTTTGGCTCGTTTTGAGGAGCGGGGGGATACCGAGTTGCGCTGTTTTACGGGTAAATGCAATTCTAAAAAATGCCATTATGGGTGCACTGGAGTTCGATTTGTAGGACCGACCTCCTTAAGTCACCTCGATTTGATTGTCCCCATCAAAGAGGGAGAAGTGCAAGATGTGTTTGAATGCATTGATTTTAAATGTGATGAGGCGTCGGTCAAGGTCAAAAGTCGTATTTGGATAGATGGGTTTGATTTTCCACCCTTTATAGAAGATATCGAATGAATCAGGGAATTACGTTTGAGCAGGCCTTTAATAAATACATTCTTCACCAGCGGGTAGTTGGGGTCGGATTCCAGCAGCCCAAGCCAGTGCTGCTTTCCAATGGGTATTACGCTTACCCTTGTGGCTATTATACCCTCTACGAAAATGGTTACCGGATGATTGTGAGTGGGGCTAGTTTGGGCTCAACACCTATTCAGGAGGCCATGATTTTGGATCCGGATGGGGTGCCGATTGATCGGGATACAGAAGATATTCGAAATGATTAGGTAAAAAAATGGGGAGCGAAAGGGTGGCTCGCCCCCCTTATGGTGGTTTTTCGTTTTTGTGGTTACACTTGGTGCCGGTTTTGACTAGGCATTCTCTAGTATCTTTTTGGCAATATTGGCGTAAAGCGTGTTGCCTTTACCTTCCAATTCAGCATATACCTCGTTGTTGAGGATGGGCGCTTTGGTTCCGTTGGCCGCACCGGAGATGTGCGGCAGGCAAAGCAGGGTCTTTGTGTTATCTAATTGAATCAGTTCGGGGTTTTCGGACCAGGCTGGGGCGGTTACGTTAAAAATGCTGCATATGGCATCTCTTGAAGTGTTGCCGAGCGTTACAATGGCATTAGGCTTAACCACATTTATCTCTTGGTCAAGAAGCTTTTTGTGGACATCTTTTCTTGTGTAGGAGGAGTCCGAGTTGCTTAGTTGGGTACCCTTTCTGTAAAAGACTTTAAAGATATCGGTGATGTAAAGATCATATGTTTCTAAAAGGATGTGGAAGAAACGCAGGTTTTCCTTTTCAGAGTACTTCGTTTCTGAATCAGGGTTTTTGATGGTGCTAAAGGGTACCCAGTCAGAAATGAGTGAAGTCGTTTCTGAAGATTCGTCTCTCCTTGGGTCAAGTGCACAAACCATTAACAGTGGTCGGTCTTTCCCTTTTTTTAGTAAAATAGGAAAATCAATTCCTACTGTCCGGATACTCTCCTTTTTAAGTTCCGCAAAATCACCAACCAAGTCAGCTATTGAAAGAGCCGTTTTTGCCTTTTCCTTTTCAGAATTTTGATTGTATTGCTCTAAAAAATACCTTTTTAAATCCTCATAAACGGGATAAAGTCCTCCTTCCGGCATGATAAGGTGTGTTTCCAAAAGGCGCACAATTTCTTCTGGTACAGAGAATCGTAGGGCGTTGGGGTCGGAAGAGGGAATACCTATCCATTTTCCCCTTTGGGTACCGGATTCCATGCCGCTTTTCCAGGTTCCTTCGAATCCGTTTTCATTAAAGGTAATTTCAAATAGGCCGGAAGCGTTAACGGTTTCATTGTGAAAAACGCCTTTTAAGGTGTTGTCTTGAAGGGTCGCTTTAATTACTCCCCGTTGGTTGCCTTTGTGCTTTTGGTAAATGCCAAGAATGCTACCATCCTTGTCCTGATGGAAGATAATGGTTCCGGGACCGCCATCAATGCTGTATTCTGTCTCCAACTGAATCATAGTGCCTGAAATTTTTGGTGGGTAATAGAAGGCACAAAGCTATCCTATCCGGTTGGCTTGACTCAGTTCAAGTTGGTTCAAGTCAGGGCTGGCTCAGGTGAAGCAGAAACGCGCCGCTACAAAGGATGAACAGGGCGAGAATATTTTTGAGGTAGATGGTCTCTTTAAAATAGATTGCGCTGAATAGAATGGTGGTAATCGGGTTGGCTAAAAATAGCAAACCTGAGACCACTGGGCTGGTGGCTTTTGTACCAAGTAAGCTGAGATACAAGGCGAATAAGATGATTAGGCTCATCAAAAATGCTTTTGGCAAGATGGTCTTGGCACTTCTTAAGTTAACTGGTTCGTTTTTTAGAAAAATAAAAGCAATCAGGGCGGCACCGAAAACCATTAACTCCTGTGTAGCTAGAATGATCAATGACGGGGTGTCGTTTGTGACGTTTTTCCACTGTATAATTCCCATGAAACCAAAACTAATGGTCATCACAAACAGTAAGAGGTGGCTTTTCAAATCAATCCGGAATCCAGAATTGTCTGCATTGAAATAGACAAAAAGGAGGTATCCTGTCACAATTAGAAAAACGCCCCCGTAACCATAATCTAGGGTAGTGTCTTCAAACATCCAAAGGTAGATGGAGGACAATAAAATTCCTAAAAGGTTATAAATGGCTACCCATTGCAGGGATTGTACTTGTAGGATACTCAGCATGCAAAATAAACCCATAACACCCAGTGAGGCGCCCAATGAGATCCGCCCGATCATCTCGAGGCTCACTGGCATATTTCCCTGAAAAACAAAAAATCCAGCCAAAGCAATGCTGCTGGTAAAAAAGGCCCGGCACGCAATCAAGAAATAAAGAGGGTGCTCTGCCAGGTTTTTCTTCCAGAGAATATTATTAATAGAGAGCAGCAAAATGGCCGCAATTATCATCCACATGGCGGGAAAAAGTAGAATATACCATTCGCATGGTGGTGAAGAATAAAGGATCTATCCTCCGCTGGCTGCTGCTGAAGGTATTGGTGGTATACTTGCCGTAAATAGCTCAATTCTTCCTCTAACTGGAGTTGTTGGCAGACCTCCTCCAGGGTTTGGTACACGATATTTACTTCCGAGTAATCTTGGGTTGCCTGAATGGTCTGCAGTGCCCAGCTCCGTAGATAGTAAAGATGTTCTTCCAGGGCCTCTTTTTCTTCGGTCAAATGAAGGTGCCATGTGAGGTATCCAAGGTAGCGGGTTTTGGGGAAAAGGTGCAATTCCTTGAATGCAGGGCTTTCCAAGTCAAGATTAAACAAGTGTTGTCCAATGCTTGTGCAATCAGAGGAGCGCTCCAAAAACGCATGTCTGAACAATACGGTATGGCCAAATACGTAATCCTGAAAAGCAGAGTCTTTTATTGGGTTTTTGTGCTGCAAATAATAATGCAGGGCCTGTGTGTAGCCTTTGGGTCGGTGGCAGGGATCGTGAAGTGCTTCGATTAGAAAATGACGCACAAAAGGATGATCCCCAAAGTCACGGATAAACAAAGGAAAGTCATCTTTTTTCAAAAAGCCACTGAACGTTGTTACCGCAATAAATTCCTGTTGTCGGTAGCGTAGGTGGGCAATTCCATCAAAAAGGTCAATCAGGGAATGGTAGCGAGCATTGGCTACAAAATGGCTGACGACGGCTTCGAGGCTTTCTCGAAAAAAGCGGTCTTCATGTTGTTCAAAAGTTCTAAAAGTAAATGATTGAAAGTCATTCCAAGATTTGAAGCCGCAGAATATCGATAAGAGCTCGTAGGTGTTTTTGTAGGGTCTATGTTGGTTTGTCTTTGAAAGAAAAAGCCGGTAGAGGGTTGACTCCGATAAGTATCCAATTTTTTCTTTTTGGATGAGCTGGCTGATTGCCCTGCAATCGTTTTTGTTCGAGATATAAATGCCTGTTTTTAGGAAAATAGTTTCCAATAAGGCGATTTTGGTTGTCATTGCACGCGCTGTTTTGGGAGTTAGTGCGAGTTGGTGGCTAATTTATGTCTGCAAATGTACTCGTTGGCAGCAGGACTATTTGGCTATTCTGTGTTTTT
>CANHDG010000244.1 GCA_947459365.1 Saprospirales bacterium | reverse complement strand
CGAATCGGAGCAGTCGGGAAAAATAGTCGCCAAGGTGGTTTCTACCTACCTTACGAAAACGGATTTCTCTACGTTTTTTTGGAATAGGAGTAAACAAAAAGCGCGTAGCCATCCTATGGTGTTTGAGTTGCGTACGTATACCTGTTATCCAGGGCGTCTGCCAGCGTTGTTGGAGCGTTTTCGCCAGCATACCACCCGCCTATTTGAAAAACACGGGATGAAAAATGTCGTGTATTGGACGACGGTAGAGCAGGGAGGGGAACAACCTACATTGGTGTACCTGTTGGCCCACAATTCAGTAGAAGCGGCGAAGCAATCGTTTGATGCTTTTCGAGCGGATCCCGCCTGGATTCAGGTGCGAGAGGCCTCCGAAAAAGAGGGAAAAATTGTTGCCAAACTCGAATCTGTTTTCCTCCTTCCCTTACCTTTTTCCAATATTCGATAATCCGATAGGGTAGGGAAGTATGCAGAAGCGTGCCTATTGATCGCATTTTATGAAAGAAATCCTGATTGGTTTACTCTTCGCCGTTTTTTGGGCATCTGCCTCTGTAGCCACCAAGATTGGCCTGCAATCAGCAGAGCCGTTTGTGATTACGAACACCCGGTTTATACTTGCCGCATTGTTGATGTTGGTTTGGGCGCATTTGGTTCGTCGTCATCCCCTGCCAAAGCGCTCAGAATTTCGGCCCCTTTTGGTGTACGGATTATTAAATGCGAGTATTTACCTCGGTGTTTTTTCATGGGCAATGCGGTATGCAACAGCGGGTCTAGGTTCGCTATCGGTGGCCTTAAATCCACTGCTCATTGCTATAATAAGTGCTTTTGTCCTGAAAAAAAAGGTAGACAAAGCGGTTTGGGCAGGTTTGCTGATGGGCATAATCGGGGTAGGAATTGTGACTTTTCCGGTGCTTCGCGATAGTACTGCCACCCCGCTTGGGGTAAGCCTGCTCTTTTCCAGCATGCTTTCCTATTCACTGGGTACGGTTTATTTTTCAAAATTGAGCTGGTCCATTCCGAGGCTGGTAATCAATGGTTGGCAGGTGTTGTTTGGGGCCTTGACCTTGCTGCCGGTTACGCTTTGGTTTTCGGATTGGGAGCGCCATGAATGGGGGCTTCCTTTCTGGGGTTCTGTTTTATGGCTAGCGGTTCCTGTTTCAATTGGTGCGGTCCAGCTTTGGTTGTATTTGTTGCACAGAGATCCGGTGAAGGCAGCACTTTGGTTGTATCTCTGTCCGATTTTAGGCTTTTTTTATGCTTGGTTATTGGTAGGGGAGTCCATTACCCTTTACACAGGAGTGGGAACGGTTTTGGTAATTTGGGGTTTATATAGCGGGCAGCGCAGTCCCAAAACGGTCAATACCCGAGCTAATTGAATTAGAATCCTTCTTTTTGCAGTTGAATAAAAACGTCAAACGCTGCGGGGTTTCGGACCGATCCTAGGTTTACAGCGGATTCAAGGCCCTTTCCCATCAACAGTTTTTTGACAGGGAGTTCCAACTTTTTGCCGCTGATGGTGTAGGGAATATCAGGAACTTGTAGAATCAAATCCGGAACGTGCCTAGGCGAATAGTCGGAGCGCAGTTGACTCGCAATGGCTTTTTTCAAAGATTCGTCGAGTTGAAAGCCTTCTTTCAGGGAGACAAATAGAGGCATGAAGGATTCCCCATCGGCTCGTTCTAGGTTTATGATCAGGCTGTCTTTTATTTCGGGTAATTTTTCTACAGAGCGGTAAATTTCACTTGTACCAATCCGAATTCCCTGACGATTGAGGGTCGCATCAGATCGGCCATAGATTACCAGGGAGCCCTTTGGTGTGATACGAAGCCAGTCCCCATGCCTCCAAATACCGGGAAAGTCTTCGAAGTAACTTGCTTTGTATTTAGTGCCATCCGGGTCATTCCAGAAACCCACGGGCATACAGGGCATAGGTTGTGTGACGACCATTTCCCCTACTTGATCGATCAGCGGCTGTCCATTTTCATCATACGATTCCATAGCGCAACCCAAGGCC
Source organism: Saprospirales bacterium (assembly GCA_947459365.1). GTDB lineage: Bacteria > Bacteroidota > Bacteroidia > Chitinophagales > Saprospiraceae > M3007. Next base: position 2,260 of record CANHDG010000244.1, on the reverse strand, counting down.
CGGCACTGAATCTCACCAACTACAACCGGTAAAAGAGGGTTGCCACCCACAAAGGCCGTGCAGACATCGGTGCCTCCACTCATGGAGGTGAGCCAGACATCGGGTTTGACCTCTTCGTAAATCCAGGTAAATCCTTCCGGTGGAAGTGGGGATCCTGTGGAGCCGATACTTCTCAGTACGCTCAGATCTCTATTTTTGGGGGACACCTCCGCCTTCATCGAGGCCAGAATAAAGGCTGCGCTTACTCCAAAATGCTGAATCTTCAAGTCGGCCGCCAGGTCCCAAAGCCTGTTCATGTCGGGATACCCTGGACTGCCATCGTAGAGTACAATGGTAGCTCCCGAGAGGAGCATTGCATTCAGGTAGTTCCACATCATCCAACCGGTCGTGGTAAACCAAAAGAAACGCTCTCCTGGATGCACATCGTTGTGAAAAGCACCATATTTAAGGTGTTCGAGTAACATGCCTCCGTGGCCGTGGACAATTGCTTTGGGAATGCCAGTGGTACCCGAGGAGTATAGTACCCAAAGTGGATGATCAAAGGGAACGGGGGTAAAGGAGAGGGGCGCATTGCTTTTTTGCTCTTGAACCTCTGACCAGCGGGTGGAGCGGATAGCCTGTATATTACCCGGAACATATTCAATCAGCAGCGTACCGGCTAGTGATGGCATTTTTGCTTGTAGTTCTTGGACAACCTCCATTTTATCGAATACCTTTCCCCCGTACTGATAACCATTTACAGCCAGGAGGGCTTTGGGCTGTATTTGCCCAAAGCGCTCTAATACACTGGCTGCTCCAAAATCGGGGGAGGCGCTGGACCAAATGGCACCGATCGAAGCGGTGGCGAGAAAAGCTATAGTTGCTTCCGGAATATTGGGCAAGTAGCCCACTACGCGATCTCCCTTCTCTACCCCAATGGATTGAAGCCAAGTTACCAAGTTCGAGACCGATCGTTCTAGCTCCTCCCAAGAGATAGCTTGTGCTGAGGCCGATTCGGAGCAAAATAAAATTGCTGGACGGTCTTTGCTCGCATTCCGGAAAATATGCTCGGCATAGTTGAGCGTAGCCCCTTCAAACCAACGGGTCGCTGGCATTTGACCGCTTCGGACGGTATGGTAGGGCTCGTGAGACAAGATATTAAAATACTCCCAAATAGAAGCCCAGAAAGCGTCTACATGCTGAGTGGACCATTCCCAGAGCTCTGAATAATGGTTAACTTGAAGTTGATAGTTCGGATGGCTTCGGAGCCATTCCATGTAAGTGGTTAAGTTAGCTGTCATAGTCAAAAAAACCGCCGCCACCGGAGCGAGGTGGTGTTCGGTGGCGGCGGTGAAATAAGTATGGTACAATCAAATACTTAGTGCTGTAGTTCGAACCGCACCCAGTCCAAGGCGGCGACGGCCATGGAAGGGAACCGGTCATTTTTGGCAACAATATAAATATCGTGCCATTTTCCATCCTGATTTTCAGTAGATAGGGGAATATTGACTTCTGTAACAACCATCCTGGAACTTGGTTGTGAAGGGGCTACCACGACTTCTCCCAACAGTTTTCCTTTTGGGTGGTCGAGCCGAACCTCAAAACGACCGCCGCTGTACTGGTTATTTTTATCATTGGAGCCGACGCCTAATGAAATTCCTTGTAATCCACGGAGGTCGCTTCGTTTAAAGACAATAAAGGCTCCCTCTTTCATATCCCGGATCACGGTGGTATCTGGGGCGGGGTAGTATTTGGTGAGTCCAAAAGAGAGGCTGTCTGCCTGTTCGGCTTGCAGGAAGGCTGGCCGAAGGGCGAGCAACTCTTCCCCCTCCAGGGCTTGTTGGCTGGGGCTTCCTTTATCACGGTAGCTTGCGCGCAAGATATAGGTGCCGGGCCAGGTTTTTTTGCCACTTTCCGGATGTGCGGGAGGGCTGAGGACATAAGTGCCAGTGGCGGAAATATTTTGACGAGGATTTGGAGGATCTCCAAGGCTTAGGATCCAATGAATCATTTCGGCGGCATCTTCTTCCGAGATTTGCGGGTGGGCACTCATGACGGTACTTCCCCATACACCGCTCCCGCCCTTGATGATTTTCTGAGTAAGGGAGCGCACAGCAAATTCATTTTTTCGATACCGTTCTGCGATGCTTTGGTAGGCGGGACCGTTAATTTTACGATCAATAGCATGGCATGTTTTACAATCCGATTTATCAATGAGGGCTTTTCCGCGGGCATGGGCGGTGACTTGTTTGGAGCTCTGATGTCCCTGGGCAATCAGGGT
>CANHDG010000243.1 GCA_947459365.1 Saprospirales bacterium | reverse complement strand
CAGAGGGTATCGAGGATGATCGGGGTGCTGATAGGAAGTAGTTGTCCGGCGGTATCGAGGGCTTTAATGCTTTCGACTGGGATGACGAACGGGAGGATATGAGCGGCTTCGCGATCGATGATATCGATGATAATGATATAGTCTGCGCGGAAGGCAATTTCGGCCAGTTTACCATAGCCGCTGGCTCCGGTGCTATTTTTTTGGCTGACCGCCAGGTCAAACTGGTGTTGGGCGTGGTAGTCGCGGCCCATGTGCAGTACGTTGTTGTAAGCGCCCAAGAAGGAGGAATCGTAGTGCATGGTGGGGTCGTGCGCGACGAATTCCGGGTATTTCAGGGCGCAGGCGATGCCGCGGAGGTTTTCTACAGGTTGGTTGGGGGTGCCCAGGTAGACTTGCGCGCTGACCTGTAGGGAGAGCGGGTCTGTGGGATCGATGTAGAGGGTATCTTGATCGAATTGGACATATATCTGGGGTGTATTGGCTTGAGGGGGAACACTGTTGGTGCCACTCAGGGGCTGGTAGTGCATTTCGAGCGGCTGTTGGTCATTGTCGTTGACTGCACCGTCTCCATTTCCGTCGAAGTGTTTGTAGTTGATGCCGTCTGGTGTTTGGAGTAGCCAATTGGGGGCGTATTGAGGGGCCCAGTCACTGCTGGCTTCTGGTCGAGGCGAGCCGCTTTGACCATATCCTTTACTGAGGTAGAGCAGGTCATAGGCATTTGCTTTTCCGTCTCCGTTGGCGTCGCCTGGGAGGACGTAGTCGGTGGTGGCGGGTAAGCTGGCGGTTGCCAGGCTAAGGGCGTCGGTGACGAATGTTTTGGTGACGGAGGATACACAGCCGGGCTGGTTTACATTCCAAGCGGTGAGGGTAGCGCGGTATATGCCTCCTTTTGGATAATGGTGCACCCGGCTATTCCAGTCGGAGGCCAGGAAAATCTGGCTACTATCGCCAAAGTCAAGTTGGATATGAGTGAAATCGCCTGCTGCCTGGTTTTTGAAGCGTACCCAGTAGCCGACGGAGGGACTACCATAAAGGACTTGGTAATTAAAATCGGTGGTGCCACAATTGGCAGGTGGAGTTGCGCATTCTCCCGCCCACCAGGTGAACACTCCGGCAGCGCTGGCTTCACATTCGTTGGTATAGGTTACGCCATTACAGCCGCAGACGGGTGCAAACACCGTTGGACAAAGTGTGTTGCCTATGCCTGGGAATTCCTGAAAGCAACCGGGCTCGAGAACGACCAGTTCTTGTTGCATTTCGGCCTGGCAACCCAGTCCTCCAGATGGGAGGATGGTTTGGTAGGTCACTTTAAACGTGTACGTGCCTGCTTCGGGCAGTTGGTAGCTTAGATCGGGGTCGGTACCAAGTACTTCACCGGTTTTGGCGTTGGTCCAGGTGATTTGTGTCAAGTGGCTATGCGTTCCTTCCTGCTGAAGAAGTTTCCCTTTCACCTTTTTATCGATGGCCGTGATTTCCAATCGGTAGCCACAATCGATGACGGAAGGAGCCTGGGCGTGAAGGTCGTTGGACGCGAGGGCCAAGGCAAAAACGAGTAGAGTAAGGAATTGGCGCATAATTATTTTGTGAAGAAGGAGTAAAGCCGTTCATTCAGTAACAAATGTAGCGGTTTTTTTGTTGGTCCTTTTAACTTATTTTATAATTTGTCGGAGAAAAATTTTACTAAAAAAATAATTAAAACTATTATAATCAACACTTTAAAATAAAAACAGGCTCTTTTTTTTACACTTATTTTTATGAATATTTGAAAGGGGGCTGAGTTAGAAAGCAAAATGCTCAAGTTAGGTAGAGGTTGATAAAAGGTGCGGATGGGTCCTTGAGCTACCCTGTAGCCATAAATTGATTAGGTGGGGAGGCTGTTTTATTGGTTTGTGGAGGGGGCTGGGAGCAGGGGCTTACTTTTGGATAAATAAAGTACCTTTGCTGTCTATTCCACGATTTTTACACTTCGACACTAAACATCAACCGCCCGGTGAATTTAACGGAAATTTCGATTCGACGCCCTTCGCTGATTATTGTACTTTTTGCGGTACTGTCCTTTATGGGTGTAGCGTCTTATTTTAACCTGCCCATTGAGTTGGTTCCCAAGTTTAGCCCGCCGGTTGTGACGATCATTACGACGTATCCGGGGGCTTCTCCGAGTGAGGTAGAAAATACGGTAGCAAAGCCGATTGAGGATGCGATCTCGTCGTTGGAAGGGATTGATCAGATTCAGGTTTCCTCCAATGAGAATGTTTGTTTCATTGCGGTGGAGTTTGATCAGAAGATGGATTTGGATAAGGCGGTGCAGGAGTTGCAACGGAAAGTGAACCAGGTGGTGTCGGGTTTTCCGAAGGAGGTTCGGGCCCCGGTGATCAATAAATTTGCCTTGGATGAGTTGCCGGTGTTGCGCTTGGCGGTTAGTGGCAATTGGACGGGGACGGATTTTTACGATTTAATAAAGAACCGGTTGGTATCGGAGCTGGGTCAGGTAAAAGGGGTGGCGCAGGTTGGGATTTTGGGTGGGGAGCAACGGGAGGTGAAGATCAATATTAATTCCTATCAATTAGAGCAGTACGGTTTGTCGTTGTTGCAGGTTGCGCAAGCGATTCAGATGGCGAATCTGGACTTTCCGACGGGGAAAGTGAGTGGGGAAGAGAGCCAGATGCGGATTCGTTTGGCGGGCAAGTTTAATTCAATGGAAGAGATCCGGGCTTTGGTGGTTGGGAAAAGTCGGTTTGGGGGTACCGTGTACCTTCGAGATATAGCGGATATTCAGGATGGGGTGCGGGATGTGGAGGTGGTTTGTCGGGCAGATGGGCAGCCGGCGGTTGGTTTGATTTTGCGAAAGCAGGGGGACGCCAACGCGGTGGAGATGTCGGAGTTGGTGTTGGAGAAAATAAAGGTTTTGGAGCAGACCTATGCTGCGCAGGGCTTAAAATTTCAGGTGATTGCAAACAGCAGTGTATTTACCAAGAAAGCGACCAATGCGGTAATTGAGGATTTGGTTATTGCGGTGTTGTTGGTGAGTGTGGTGATGTTGTTGTTTTTGCACAATATTCGGAATGCTTTAATTGTATTGGTGAGTATTCCCACCTCTATTGTTTCCACGTTTGTGATGATGAAGCTGTTTGGGTATTCTCTGAATATGTTAAGTCTTTTGGGTTTGTCATTGTCGATTGGAATTTTGGTGGATGATGCGATTGTGGTGATTGAAAATATTTATCGGCATTTAGAGATGGGGAAGAACCGGGTACAGGCGAGTTATGATGGACGGATGGAGATTGGTTTTACGGCGATTAGTATTACCTTGGTAGACGTAGTGGTTTTTTTACCGATTGTATTTACGGTGGGTTTGGTTCCCAATTTACTCCGTCAGTTTTGCATGACGGTATTGACTTCTACGCTAATGTCCTTGTTAGTCTCGTTTACGCTGGTGCCTTGGTTGACTTCGCGGTTGAGTAAACTACATGTATTGGAAGGGAAGAAGTGGAGTGACCGGGTCATTCAGCGGTTTGAGGTATTGATTAACTGGTTGTCGGAAGGGTTCGTGACCGCGGTACGTTGGGCCTTGCACAGTGCTCGTAACCAGGTGACGGTTATTTTAGTGGCGTTGGGGTTGACGGGTGGCTCTGTTTTGTTGCTCACAAGTGGAATGATTGGCAATGCTTTTATGGATCCCGGGGAGCGTGGGGAGTTTTTGATTGATATCGAAATGCCGAAGGATGCTTCTCTATCTCAGACGAATTCGACCGTACGAGAAGTGGAGCAGTGGTTGTCGCAGCAGCCAGATGTGGTACACACCTTTGCTACGGTTGGCACTAACAACAAATCATTTGGGCTAAATGCACCGTATACGGGGGAAATTCACGTGTTTTTGACTCCTTTTGGAAAGGAGCGCAGTGTTCCCACCGATGTTTTTGCACGTAAGTTAAAGGTTCAGTTAGAGGAGCGCATCACCGGTGCACGGATTCGAACGGCGCCGATTGATATTATGGGGCTTTCGTTTTTACCGATTGAGGTAATGTTGAATGGACCGAGTTTGGATTCCTTGTTGCAGGTAGCCGATCAGATTAAGCAAGCAATGGCTAGTGTTCCGGGCTGTGTAGAAGTGACTCCTTCGGTAGAGCCCGGCAATCCGGAGGTTCGGGTGGAGGTAGATCGCAGCCGGTTATCGGATTATGGTTTGACCATGGCTCAGGTTGGATTGACGTTACAGACGGCCTTCAATGGGAACACAGATGCCCGGTTTAGGGATGGTGAGTACGAGTATCCGATCCGGATTGCCTTGGATGCGTTTGATCGTCGCAATGCGGATAATATT
>CANHDG010000242.1 GCA_947459365.1 Saprospirales bacterium | reverse complement strand
CTATCACCTGGAGAAGCCCAAGTAATATTGCAATTGTTAAATATTGGGGTAAACATGGGCTACAGTTGCCTAAAAACCCCTCTATTAGCTTTACTCTGTCTTCCTCCTTTACCGACATGCGGCTGGAGTACCAGTTGCGGGAATCTTCCGAACAGGGGATTCAACTGGAGTTTCTTTTTCATCAGGAGCCGAATGAGGCTTTTCGTTTGAAAATAAAACAGTTTTTAGAGAAATTACTGCCCTTATTTCCATTTCTTGGGCAACTCGACCTTCAAATTCAATCTGGAAATTCTTTCCCACACTCTGCAGGGATTGCCTCCTCGGCCTCTTCGATGTCTGCGTTAGCGCTCTGCCTCTGTTCACTGGAGGATCGTTTGTTCTCAACGCTACACGATAGCCATGAATTTGATAAAAAATCTTCGCTAATTGCTCGTCTGGGTAGTGGAAGCGCCTGCAGGTCTATTTTCCCGTATGCTTCCGTGTGGGGGAAAACTTCGGTGCATCCGGATAGTTCCAATGAATACGGGGTAGGGGCTGAGGGCATGTTGCACGAGGTTTTTAAAGATTTTCACGACGATATTTTGATTGTCTCCAAAGAGGAAAAAGCAGTTAGTAGCCGAGCTGGGCACGCCCTTATGGAGGGTAATCCATTTGCCACAGCCAGGTATGAACAAGCAAATAAGAACATGCTTCACTTGGCCGAGGCACTCGAACAAGGAGATGTTCATCGTTTCGGAAAAATTGCAGAAGAAGAGGCGCTTACCCTTCATGCCCTGATGATGTGCAGCAATCCTTCTTTTATGCTGATGCGTCCTAACAGTCTGGCGATACTAGAAAAGGTGCGCGCTTACCGCTCCGATACAGGGCATCCTGTTTATTTCACCCTAGATGCAGGTCCAAATGTTCATCTTTTATACCCTGGAGAAATTATTCACGAGGTCAGGGCTTTTATCGAGGCGGAACTCAAGCCGCTTTGTGAGGAAGGCTACTACATTCAGGATTGGGTAGGAGAAGGCCCGGAGGAGTTGTAAGGAACTAGACTTTAGTCCAAATAAAAGCAGGGTAGTGTCTCAAAAAAAAAGGCTCTGCCCTACCTCCGTTACGTTAAGGAAATCAATCGTCCAAGGAGGCTCCTGGTCAGTCTTGTCAAATGTTCCTTTTTGGGGTGGAGTTAATCTAGATGCAAAAGCTGGTTGGAGCACAAGACGTTAACTTAGCGGTGGTAGGCATTGCCCTTTTTTATAAGGTAGGTCTCTCCAGAAAAATCGGGTCAGTAACTTGGGAGCGTCCTGTTGGATCCTTTCAAGTTGATTAGCTCTGAATAGAAGTTATTTTCCTTCGTCGATCAGACAGGATAATTAGGGCCAGTGGATTGCTTGCAGAAGAATTTAGATAAGGACCTTTGGTTTCATTTTTCGTGTAGAATATTGGACAAATATTGGTTTTTCATGGTACATTTTTGGCCTGCCCAGGGATAAACTGTACCTTCGCAGCTTATTCTAATCCATTTTACAACTATCCCATGCTCTCGACGTTCAGTTCGGCCGATTTGGTCATGAAAAGGAACAGTACCCTAATTTTTAGGTTAATTCTTTTTTGTTTTTTAGGGCTCACCACGCCCGGTTTCAGTTTCGCTGCCTCTACTCCTACCGCCACGATCTCTGGAGGGGGAAATCTTTGCTCCGGCGGAGTAGGAGATACCATCACCTTCACTTTTACCGGAACGGGTCCTTACACATTTGTTTATTCGGTAAATGGGACTCCTCAAGCACCGATTACTACCATCCAATCGCCTTACCAACTCTATGTAACCCCAACTAATTACACTGAGTACAAGCTGGTGAGTGTTTCAGGGCCAATGGGGGTAGGTACAGTCAGCGGTATTGCTAAGTTTTTTGTTTTTGTGACCTCCAATGCTTCCATTCCGCCCAACATGAGTTTTTGCAATATGGCGGATACTTTATTGTTGGCATCTGTGACAGGTACAGCTCCATTTACACTCACCTATGCTATCAATGGAGTGCTCCAGCCTCCCGTAACGGTGGAAGAGGGGCCAGTCCCAATTGTGGTGGACATTGATGAAACCACTATCTATACCCTTGTGAGTGTGGAATCACCCGGATGCATTCGGCCCTTGTTTGATACCACGGTTGTCACCATCAATAATCCTCCGGTTTTGAGCAATCTGGTTCAAAATTGTAATCCAGCAGCCGCATCCTATACCGTAAGTCTAAATGTAACCAATGGGGTTCCTCCTTATTCCATCCTTGCTGGTGGTGGGAGTTTTGTCGGAAATTCTTACACCAGTGCTGTTCTACCAATTACCACTGGTTATTCTATTCAAATTACAGATGCCCTCAATTGTGGAAATGCCACCGCTTTCGGTCAGACATTTTGTAGCTGTGAAGCCAACGCGGGTACCATGGGCTCTTCTTTATTGTCTCTTTGCGAGGGTGATACCGCCCTGGCCGTTTTTAATAACAATGCTAGCTTAGGACAGGGAGACACCCTTGCTTTTATCCTGCATACCAGTTCAGTGGATACCGCCGGTACCGTGCTTGCTTGGAGCTTTAGCCCGGTATTTCCATTTATAGCGGGAATTAGTCCAGGGGTTCAATACTATATTTCTTCTGTGGCTGGTAAAAAAACAGCGAATAACCAGGTAGACTTAACCGATTTTTGCCATAAAGTATCCTTTGGGACTCCAGTGGTTTGGAATGCACTGCCGACAGCTGCTCTGGGAGCTGATTTAGCTATTTGCACAGGCGACTCCCTTTACTTGAACTTTTCGCTTTCGGGAACAGGCCCCTTTACGTTGAGTGGATTGCTGGGTTCTCAGCCTTTTCAGGTTCAAAATCTGACTGCACCCTACCAAGTTGCCGCACAGCCTTCATCGAACGGCCAATTTATCCTACAGCAACTTACGGATTCTTTGTGTTCCGCTGAAGTGAGCGATACCCTTCAATATGTCTTACATCCGATTCCGGCTGCTTCGCTTTCAAGTGCTTGTGACTACCAAGCTGGAACGTACCAGATTACCTTGGAGGTTACGCAAGGTGATTGGGCAAGCCTTCAGGTCCTGGGGTTAACAGGAGCATATAATGCTGGGACTGGACGTTTCGTCTCAGATCCCATTCCATTAACCAATCCCTACTTTTTTCAGCTGGTAGATCAGTATGCCTGTGATACTTTAACGCTTCAAGGCGCTAGTCCTTGTTCTTGTGATAAAAACGCTGGGGTTCTCAGTGGGCAAATTAATCCTTGTTTTGGGGCTTCTTGGTCTGTATCGCCTGCCTCTGGGGTAATGCTAGGATCAGCGGATGGGTTGGCTTACTTGTTGACTACCACGAATGATCCAGCCACTTGGACGATCATCGCTCAGAGCAACACCCCTAATTTCAACTTTATTCCGGGTCAAACCCAGGCTGGGGTGACCTATTATTTAACTGCAGTGGCTGCCCTTTTGGCGCCGGGCGGTGGCCTTCAATTTTCGGACCTTTGTATTGATTATTCCAACTCCCTTCCGGTTGTCTGGAAACCGGAAGTATTGGCGGTACTGAGCGGAGGGGGAACGATCTGCTCCGGTGGATCTCAACAGATTACGGTACAGTTGTTTGGTGCGAGCACGTATTCCTACCAACTTTTTGCACCTGGGATTAGTGAACAGATCACCAATACCACTGCTGCTGTTCAATCCTTCAGTTATACTCCTACCCAATCTACCAGCTTCGCACTGGCAAACGTAATCGGGGATGGTTGTTCAGGAACCTGGGTAGGCTCGGCCTTCATTCAGGTGAATCCAGTTCCAGTATTGGTTGATTTTAAGCAAATATGTGATACAAACGTATTAAACTACCAGTTGCGGTTTGGGGTAACCAATGGAGCAGCACCCAATACCCCTTACACAGTAACAGGGGTAAACGGGGTTTTCCTGTTAGATACCCTCTATTTGACAGCGCTAATTCCGGAGGGGACTCCTTACTTTGTCACCATCACTAGTGCGGAAGGTTGTACCACCACCGTTAGTGGAGATGGTAATTGTGAATGCATCACCAATGCAGGCGGTCTGACAGAAGTGGAGAGTGATGCCTGTGTGCCTGGGGCGGTTAGCGCGGCTCCAGACGGGAACTTCGTGTTAGATGGCAATGATCGATTCCGATTTTTGCTGTGCACCGATCCCAATAACCTTCCACAAAGCGTTCTGGTAGACCAGAACAACCCGCAATTCTTTTTTGGGCCTGGGTTGCAGGTGGAAACCACCTATTTTATCGTTGCCGTAGCGGGTGATGCGGATTTGAATGGGCCAGGTGTAAACTACAATTCG
>CANHDG010000241.1 GCA_947459365.1 Saprospirales bacterium | reverse complement strand
TTGAAGTTGATGAATCCTTGGTTGGTGGACAACAAGTTGACCAATAAAGACCGGAAGACCTATTGGGTGGCGGTTCCGGAATGATTGGATTAATTGGACGTTTAGGGAGTTGTTTGCCATTTTCTTGGTTACAGCCAGGGCCGGGTGGTCCATTGTTTTTGCCTTTTTATCATTTAGTGAGTGAGGAACCAGCTCCGCACATCCGGCATTTGTACCCGGTATGCAGTATTCAACGTTTTCGGGCTGATTTGGAGTGGATGTTGCGTTATTATGAGCCGGTTGGACTGGAGGAATTAGAGAGGAAGGTAAAGAATGGGAGGCCGGTAGTTCATTTAAGTTTTGATGATGGATTGCGGCAGTGTGCAGAGGTGATTGCCCCTATATTGTGGGAGAAAGGGATTCCTGCTACCTTTTTTATTAACCCTTCATTCGTGGGGAATCGGGCCTTGATGTACCGGTATAAAGCCAGTTTGCTGGTGGAGGCAGATCCAGCGCACCGGGTAGATTATTTATCGATTGGATACCGGGATCGAGGATGGTTGGATGAACGAGCTCGGCAGGTTGGGGTGGATTTTGAGTTGTTTTTACGGGAGTATCGGCCCTATATGGGTTTGGACCAATTGGATGACTTAGTGCGGCAAGGATTTAATTTGGGGGGGCACAGTATGGATCATCCAATGTATCGGGCGCTTACGTTGGAGGATCAGGTCAGGCAGACCCTGGAGAGTGTGGATTGGGTGCGGTCACGGTGGGGTGTGACGGCTGCTTTTGCTTTTCCGTTCACGGATGACGGGGTTTTGCCTGCTTTTTTTGATAAAATCCCAGCGGATTGGCGGACCTTTGGTACGGCAGGTTTCAAATTGGACGAGTTGGCGCGGCATTGGCAGCGCGTACCGATGGAGCGGTACATCGATCCCATGAGTCGGGTTGTTCCAGGTATAATAATAGCCTACTGGCTTAAGCGATGGATAGGTCGCTCGTGGGTGAGGCGGTAATAAACAGGGCGGAGTGTTGTCGCTTAGTCGTGGATACTAGGCATTCCTTTTTTTTGTGCTTCCAGGAATTGGGCGGCGTAGTCGCTTGGAGAGAGGCCGGTGCTTGATTTGAAGATTCGGTAGAACGAGGCGCTGGAGTTGAAGCCCACCAATTTATATAACTGGGAAAAGTTAAGTTCTTGACCATTTTCCAGTGCTTCAGAGATCATTTTTTTGGCTTCTGCAATTCTAAAGTTGTTAATAATACCTTTGAACGAAGCATCACTGTGTAGGCTGATGGCCTTATAAAGGTATTGGCGGTTGGTGCCTAGGGTTTTAATGATAAATTTCTGGTCTAGTTCTGGTTCGAGGAAGAGTTTTTGTTTTTCAATCAGGTTGATGATTTGCAGGAAAAGTTCTTTTGGTTTATTTTCTAGGCCCTCGAGCTCTTGTGTTTCCTCATCGGCTGCTTCTGCGATTCGCAGCGCGTAGGTTTCTTTTTTTTCTGCTTCCAGTTCCATCCGTTTTCGGAGGGTCTCCAATTGGAAGTCTTGTTCTTGGCTTCGTTGGAAGAGGGTTGCTTTCAGTTTTTGGTCTTTCAGGTAGAGGTATAGAATAAATATCAGGATACTGAGTAAGAAGGCTGCGAGGGCCATGATGGTCAGTTTGGCATTTCGCTCCGATTTTAGTGCTATTGCCTGGTTTTGGATGGTCAGGTTTTTGATGGTAATTTCATGTTGAAGTACTAATTCATTGAGTTGGCGTTTTTGTTGTTCGTTGAGGATTTTATTTTTCTTTTGGGAGAATGATTCGAAGTAAGAGAGCGCTTCATTGGTTCTGCCGAGGCTTTTGAGCGCTTGGTACATGGCGCTATCTAGTTTGGCGTCGAGTTGGACCAGGGGTTGAATTTTGAGGTATTCACGGGCCTGTTTTTCCAGTTCGAGTACCTTGGGGTAGTTTCCGAGGATCAGATTTAGGCTGACCATATTAGAGAGCCCCATTGCAAGCAGTTGGGAATCATTTATTCTTCTTGCGATTTGATTGGCTTTTTCTAGGTATTGGATGCTGGTATCGTATTTTTTCAGGATTTGGTACAGGTCGGACAAGGATCCAAAAATCCGAGCCCTGTGCTTACTGTTTTGGGTGTATTGGTTGAAGGTCAGCGCTTGTTGATAGGCGGTTTCTGCCTCTTGGTGTTGTCCCAAAGTCATTAGGGCCAATCCGATATTGTAATAGTTGCCGGCGATGGCGTCGGTATCACGGGTTATTTGGGCTTCTTCTAGTGCGCTTTTGAACAGGGAGAGCGCGTCATTGAACCGTTTATTTTGTTGGGCGATATTTCCCATTCCCTGGAGGGCGCTCATTTTGAGGCTGTGCTCGTTGTTGCGAGTGGCGAAGTCATAAATCAGTTTGGTGAAATACAAGGCGCTGTCTAGGTTGCCGGATCGGTTGTAGGCTACTGAGGTAATTTTCCAAAGCTGAGCGAGCGTATTGGAGTCTTGCACCTGGTCGGGTAGGCGGAGTGCTTGGAGTGTAAATTCTAGCGTTTTGGTGTGTTGTCCTTTGCGGGCATAAAGGTTACCGAGTTGGGAAAAGTATTTTCGTTGTTCTTCCTGCGTGTAGGAAGGGACTACCTCCCGGAATGTAAGGAGGTATTGTTCTGCTTCATCTAGTTGGTTATTTTTTAGGTAGCTGGAATAAACGGACTCTTGCGGTTGTGGAGGAGCTGCTGCAAGCCATATTTGGGACCCTAGTAATGGTAGTAAGAGCAGGTATTTTATCCGGGTGATGAAGGGTGTTGGTGAATAATGCATTTCAAAAGTAGGATCTAAAGATGGATTAAGAAAAGATAGATTTCATGCAAAGTTAGTTAGTAGAGAGCCAGTGAGTATCTGTTTTTCCAATAATATGTAGAATTATTGATTCATTTTTGGATAATTGAGCTGAATCGCTCCATTCGGCTTGGTCTTTTTTTTACGAAATGAGAAAACAATTTCACAAAATGAGAAAGTTGAATTTAGGCGGGTGGGATTTTTTACAAAATGAGAATAAGTTTTGCTTGGATGCAAAAGGAATCGGTGGAGTAAGATTGACATTTGTGTTGTGCGAACAGAGTTCCCCTGCAAAAGGAGGAACAGGGAATGTATCCCAACTTAATTTGATGAACTAATTGATTTAATCCGCCCCTTCCTTATTAATCTTATTTTAGTACTCTTTGTAGTAGTTATATAGCCACTATTAATTTGTTATTCTCATCATTTTTTACATCATGAAAAGATTTTGTAGACATGAGCTAGGGCTCATTTCACCTTTTAGCACAGTTAAGAGCGAATTGTAGTCGCTCCATTTGATCAGAAAAATACGTATTGCATTTTTTTAAATCGAAATATTTCCAGAATAAGATCCTGAGCTTTTTGAATTTATTGAAATCCGCCGGTTTTGATACCTATTGCTGATTTTGGTACATGTAAAGTAGAAGGACTAGCTTGGAGTTTGTATTAGTTTGCAGTTCTTTTCTGATTGTTAAGATACGCTGAAGGGTTCCCAGACTTTGCGATTAGTTTTCACTTCTACAACTGAATTTTGCAGATATGACATCCTTTTTTTCCACTACACTGTCTTTAGGTAGTGTTCCACTATTCTTTTTGTATGATCAGGTTTTGGATGCTCAGGGGGGCAAATTTGGCGTTCAGGGTATTCTCCAGAAATCAAGCGGAGCTGAGCTTGACGATGGCAACTACTTCATCAACTTTAGACTGTGCAACGCTGAGCAGGGGAAAACTGTATTGTGGACGAAAGCCCAGTCTAATATGATGATTACCAATGATATAAACAAGGTGGCGCTCGGTTCGGTAACTAGTCTCTCGTTGCCGTTCAATGAAGACTATCATCTAGGTGTCAATGTAGGCCTTAATTCCGAGATGTCGCCTCGGGCAAAACTAACCATAGAACTGTACGCACGTTCGCTCAAAGGCAAAAGCAACCTGTTTCTGAGTAAAGGGAGAGTATGGGTCGGAACAGTGACTCCGAACAGCAGTTATCTGCTTCACTTGAAGAATAATTCTGGAGTAGCCAGTAAGCAATTTGAAGGCACCACTGGAGCTCATCTTTCACTCAAGAAAAATAATTATATGTCTTTAATGGGGTACGAGGCCTCTGACAATAACTTCAAATTAGATGTTGGGACAATATTAATGAAATGCGTCAAACAGACTTGAAACAAACACGAATGGAACAAATGTAACGAAATCGGGCACATTGTCAGGTGGCCTTGCCGTTACGGTAGGTGCCTCTTCTGTGCATATCGAAAAATTCAACACATTCGATTACAGATAATGCAGATAACATATAGTTTGGATTTAGTGGTAGTACCAAAC
>CANHDG010000240.1 GCA_947459365.1 Saprospirales bacterium | reverse complement strand
AAGATCCCAAATAAGCATATTAGCAGGCAAAGGCTGTTATTTGACCGGAAAGAAAAACGGATGGCCCTTCATTTTCTGTTGGCGCTTCTTTTGCTTCCGATTCAAAATACTGCTCAAGGCCTGGTTTTTTCCGGACTTTCTTGGAAAGAATCGATGGAACAGGCGCGTCGTTCTGAAAAAAACCTGTTTGTCGATGCGTATACGAGCTGGTGTGCTCCCTGCAAAATGTTACAGGAGTTCACGTTTCCAGATAGTGCCTTGGGAGCTTATTTCAATGCTCATTTTATTAATGTAAAAGTTGACCTCGAACAAGGGGAGGGCCCTTCGCTCAACCAGGAATGGGTCATCAATGCCTACCCTACCCTGCTTTTTTTTGACACCAGTGGAAGGGAAGTCCATCGGGCAGTTGGTTTTTTTTCAGCCAATGAACTATTGGAAATTGGTGAACAAGCCAACCATCCCGAGCATCAATTAGTGAACTTTAAGCAAGCGTTTTTGGAGGGACATTGCCCAGCTGATCGACTGCCCTCATTATTAAGAACGCTGGAGCGTTCTGCTGACCCCTTAGCTGCTCGGGTTGCCAATTTTTACCTTCTTCAACAGGAAAATTACCACCCTCTGGAGGTTCAAAAATGGATACTTACTTATGCGGATGATCCCGAACAACCCGCCTTCCAATACCTGCTAAAAAAAAGAACTGACTTTTACCGTCGGTTTGGTAAAGACCGAGTAGATGCACGGATCCAAGTCGTAATTCATCAGTACCTTCAATTGAATCCAACGCTCCCTCCAGCTCAAGTGAAACGCTTAAAGAAAAGCCTAAAGGCATGAGTGGTAGACAAAGGGATAGTTTTTCCTTCCTAATCCATCAAAAAACTGGCCTGACTAAGCACAATTTATCGCATTGTTTGGCCGTTATTCAAAAAAACAGTGGCACAAAACGAAAACTGCGCTTATTTTTGTTTCCAAGAACTAAACATTTGTTCCTCTTGAAGGACGCAGAACAAACTTATTTTGCACTTAACCCCTTTATTTAACTAAACTACCCTCAATTGTATGTTCATTCGTTCCATTTTGATCCTTGCAACTAGCCTCTTTTTGTCCAGCGCACTCGCTGCTCAAGGAATTCAGTTTGAAACCAGCAGCTGGCAAGAAATTTTAAACAAAGCCAAGGCGGAAAAAAAGTTGGTTTTCCTGGATGCCTATGCTTCTTGGTGTGGCCCTTGTAAAAAACTGGCGAACTTCACCTTCCCCGACCCAGCGGTGGGAGCCTTTTTCAATCAGCATTTTGTCAATGCAAAAATTGATATGGAAAAAGGCGAAGGAGTGGAACTTTCAGAGAAATATAAAGTCGCCGCGTTTCCAACCTTGATTTTCGTAGATTCAAATGGGGTGGAGGTTCACCGCGCGATGGGTTACCTCAGCCCAGAACAACTGATTGAAGTTGGGAAAAAAGCAATCAATCCGTCTACGCAGTCGGGCTCTATGAAGCGTCGATATGAAGCTGGCGATCGCGACCCGGCTTTTGTTCGGGAGTACCTTGCTTCCTTGGCCGAAATGGAAGACCCAATGGCATTTGACATTGCGGGCGAATACTTAGATGGGCAAACAGACTACGCAACAGAAGAAAACCGGCTTTTAATCGCTCAATATGCGATTGACCCCACCAAAGCACCCTTCCAGTATTTGTTGGAAAACCGAACCACCTTTGACGAACAGTTTGGCGCGGAAGAGGTTGGAGCCCGAATCGAGAGTATATTGACCTACCACTTTGTAAACCATCCGGAGTTGGAGTGGGCTGACGCGGAGAATATGATACAGAAAGCGCTTCCAGACAACGCTGCTGCGAAATCTTCACAAATTCGGATGACCATGTTCTACATGCAGGAGGACATCCCCAATTTCATGAAAGCCGCAGCCAATCATTATGAGGAGTTCTCCAGCCAGGACTCCAAGGAACTAAATATGATTGCCTGGTATTTTTATCAAAATTCAGACGACAAAGAGCAACTAGGCAAAGCACTAAAATGGGCGGAAAAGTCGGTTCAACTCGAGGAACAATATGCGAACACCGATACAGTAGCGCATTTGTTGAGCAAACTCGGAAAGAAAAAAGCAGCCCGAAAAATGGCTCAAAAAGCCATCGCATTGGCAAAAAAAACAGAGGAAGATTACTCCTCCACAGAAGAATTGCTCAGTGAATTGAAAAAATCATAACCAGTCCGGGATTTTTAAAAAAACAATCCCAGTGAACAGGTGTTTTGAACAGAGAAAGTCAGGATCTTTGCCTGACTTTCTCTTTATTTTTGAACTATGTCTAAACACGGAAAAGCATTAGTAGCCATGTCTGGCGGTATTGATTCGACGATGACCGCGGTGCTACTGCACGAAGAAGGTTGGGAAGTGGTTGGAATTACCATGAAAACCTGGGATTATGCCACCTCCGGAGGATCCAAAAAGGAAACAGGTTGCTGCTCGCTTGATAGTATTAACGACGCTCGACAAGTGGCCGTCCGGCTGGGGTTCCACCATTTTATCGTGGATATCCGCGATGAATTCGGCGATTATGTCATCGATAACTTTGTAGATGAATACATGGCAGGTCGAACACCCAATCCCTGTGTGCTCTGCAATACCCACATCAAATGGAACAGTCTGCTTCGGCGAGCCGATATGTTGGATTGCGAATTCATTGCCACCGGCCATTATGGCATCATCAACGAGCTGGAGGGGAGAAAATACATCACCCGGGCGGTTGATCAGCAAAAGGACCAATCGTATGTACTTTGGGGGCTCAGTCAAGAATGTTTGCACAGAACCCGTATGCCTTTGGGTGTTTTCACCAAACCTGAGGTACGACAAATGGCTGCCGAACGCGGCTATTTGGAGCTGAGTAAAAAGGCCGAGAGCTATGAAATCTGTTTTGTACCCGATAATGATTACCGCGGTTTCTTGCGGAGGCGAATTGATGGACTGGATGAGCAAGTCGCTGGCGGACAGTTTGTAGACAAAAGTGGAAAAGTGTTGGGAAAACATGAAGGCTATCCTTTTTATACTGTTGGGCAAAGAAAGGGTCTTGGTATTGCACTAGGAGAACCCATGTTTGTCACCGAAATCAGACCTGAGACCAACACGGTAGTATTAGGCAAAGAGGAGGAGTTGATTAAAAACGGAATGATGGTGGGAAAGGTGAACCTGATGAAATATGCAGAGATTCCAGAAACTGGCCTTGAAACCATCGCTAAAGTCCGGTACCGGGACACGGGAACCATGGCTACCTTGTTTCCGATGGGAAAAGACATTTCTGTGGAATTTCACGCCAACGTGAAAGGAATCGCTCCTGGACAGAGCGCGGTTTTCTACGAAGGCAACGATGTGGTCGGGGGTGGAATCATTCAGGGCGGTTTCAGTGAAGGCTAATAGCTACTGGTTCAAGGTCTAAAAACAGTTTTCAATTGGATAATTAGCGGGGGGTGCCAGCGCTTCAACACCTTTTGGCTATTTTTGCAGCTGGATCTTCCTGATAACTACAGGATCCCATTGTTATGCCTAGTACAATTGAACTTGCGGTAGCACCCGAGCATCGACACCACCAGGGAATCCTTATAATCGAGGCAGCCCGCCAACTGGGTATGCCTGCTTCCCAGATTACCCACCTCGAAATCCTCAAAGCCTCTTTGGATGCCCGCGGGCGACAGGCCGTTTACCGGCTTCGAGTACAAGTTTTTGACGCCTCAGAAACTTTTCGCCCGGAACCAGCCCTTTTAGAACAATTTCATCCGGTAGACGGAAAAAAAGGAAAAGTCCTGATTATCGGTGCCGGACCTGCCGGTTATTTTGCTGCGTTGGAATTATTGGAGCTGGGCTTCCAGCCGATTGTACTGGATAGAGGAAAGGATGCCCGGGCCCGGAGGAGGGATTTAAGGGCAATTCAGCAGTTTGGAATCGTACACCCTCATTCCAACTATTGCTATGGGGAAGGCGGCGCGGGTACCTTTTCTGATGGTAAGTTGTATACCCGATCCTTAAAGCGAGGAGTGGTACAAAAAGCCCTTCGTCTGCTCGTGGAACATGGAGCACAATCTGAAATATTGGTTGAAGCGCACCCACATATTGGATCCAATAAGTTGCCCGGGGTTGTTCAGAATATTCGGGCCACCATTGTCCATTACGGAGGGGAGGTGCATTTTGAACAACAGGTCACCGATTTTATCCTTCAAGACGGTCAGATTAAAGGTTGTATCACCCACTATACCGGTACCGATTCGTCAATGCCCGGCAGCACAGAGTGGAAGGCGGACTCGGTCATCTTGGCCACTGGACACTCTGCCCGCGATATTTACCACCTTTGCCACCAAAAAGGCATCAAAATAGAACCCAAACCTTTTGCTTT
>CANHDG010000239.1 GCA_947459365.1 Saprospirales bacterium | reverse complement strand
GTCCAGAATGGTACAGTCCTCAAACCCAGCATTCATACCTTGTCCATAAAAAGGTACAATTGCGTGAGCCGAGTCACCTAATAGCAGCATTCGCCCCTGCCATTGCCATGGTTGGCATTGTAACGTAATCAGGGAGGAGGTTGGATTATTAAAAAACTCTTCCTTTAGGTGCGGCATTAACGCAAGGCAGTCTGGAAAATAGGTGCTGAAAAAGGAATTTACTGCTTCAGGAGTGGTAAGTTGTTCAAAAGAAATTGCTCCTTCGAATGGAAGAAAGAGTGTGCAGGTAAAGCTTCCGTCCGAGTTGGGTAAGGCAATCAGCATAAAGTTTCCTCTGGGCCAAATATGGAGGGCGTTTGGAGGCATTTGGTGGCTTCCATCTGCTTTGGGAGGGATTGAAAGCTCTTTATAGCCGTGTTCGAGGTAGACCTGTTTGTAATCGAAACGGTCTGTTCTTTGCATGGCATACCGAACAGCTGAAAAAGCACCATCCGTTGCGAAGAGTAAAGGTGCTTCAACGGTAATTTGTTCGCCAGTATTGAGCCTTTCAAAGTAAGCCTCCTTTTTATCTAGGCTCACATCTAGGCATTTGTGTTCAAAGTTAAAATGCACATTTGGGAATTCGGATGCTATACGTAGCAGCTCAAGATTTAGGCCTCCACGAGAGACAGAGTAAATAGCCTGTCCTTCTTTACCATAAGGCTGGAAGGTGGTTTCACCCGATATTGCATGCATCATTCTCCCGGGCATTGGGATGGCTACTTTTTCTATTTGAGAGCGAATGCCTGCTTTATCTACAGCCGCCCAGCCCCGTTCACTCATTGCCAGGTTTATGGATCTGCCACCTAGGTATCCTTTTGATCGCATATCTGGTCTCCGCTCAAACACTTCTACCTGGTAGCCCCTTCGTGCGAGGAAAACGGCCCATAGGGAACCAACCAGTCCAGCACCGATGACAACAGCTTGTTTATTTTTTGCCATATTTTTATTTTTTAAACCAACTTGAATATAAGATATAGTTGTTGGCAATTCGTTGAATTTCACCGTTAAACAGCTCTGGGGTTAGTTCCTTTACTCGTTTGGCAGGCACTCCAGCGTAAACTCCTCCGGTTTTACAAACCGTGTTTTCAAGGACAACAGCACCCGCTGCTATGAGGCAATTTTGCTCGACGATGGCGTTATCCATAACAATTGCACCCATTCCAATTAATACATTGTCCTCTATTGTACAACCGTGTACCAAGGCACGATGCCCGATACTAACGTTATTTCCAAGGGTGGTCCCACATTTTTGATAAGTGCCGTGGAGGATGGCTCCATCTTGTATATTTACATTATCTCCAATTCGGATAAAGTTTACATCTCCTCTCACGACTGCCTGGAACCAAATGGAGCCATTGTTGCCCATGGTTACATCCCCGATGATGGTAGCATTTTCAGCGAGGAAACAGTTGTCTCCAAAAACAGGTATAACATTTTGACAAGGAACAATTAATGCCATACTATGGAAAGTATTAGAGGAGTTCTAGATAATAATTTTCTTTCATGCGCATAGTGGCTTCTTCCTCAGCAGTTTTATCTCGGTATCCGGCAAGGTGCAGCACACCGTGGACGATCACGCGTAAAAGTTCATAGTCAAAAGGGGTTCCGATCTGAGATGCATTATCAGCAACTCGGTCTACACTAATAAATATATCTCCATGAAGTGCGCCATCTGAGAGTTGAAAGGTGATTACATCCGTATAGTAATCATGCTGCAGATATTCCTGATTGATTTGTAACAGGTAATCATCTGTGCAAAAGATAAAACTTAGCTCTTGCAGTGCTACACCTTCCTCTCTTGCCAACCGTTCAATCCAGGTGGTTAGCGTTTTAATATCTGGCAATTGTGTTGGAAGTTCAACCTCTTCACAGTACAAACTTACTGGGACTATAGGCTCTTCCTCTTCGGGTGAAAATTCTGGAAACTGCACAAATGTTTACTTTTTGGAGGGTTAACGGATGTGGTGAGGGCTTAATGGCTTGTTTTAGGAGTGTTAGAATTTTACAAATATTGTGAGCAGAGTATAAATTCTTGCGTAAAGGTACTTTAAAACCCACGGGGCTTCTTATTTCTCTTCCACTACTTTTTTTAGGTCGTTTAAACCACGATCGTAATAGGTTTCCATCGTTGATTTCATATCAAAAAGGAGAGCAGCTCCTCGAAGCAAGAAAGGCATGGTGCCTGAATCCATGGTCCAAGTCACGGTGGTTTGTAAACTGTCGCCGGTAAAATACCACTCAGAAAAGAACATACTGGAAGGGTCTGGGGAGACATTAATACCTGTTTTAATATACTCATTTGGGGCAAGCGCAATGATTTCTTGTGTTCCGTCTCCTTCTTTTTTACTTTTCCAGGATGTTTTATGACCGATTGTTCCGGGTGTTCCTACATACTCTGAAACTATCATTGTGTCGCTTTTTTGCCATGGACTCCAGGAGGGCCAGGTAGAGAAATCGGAGACAGTAGAATAAATAAGATCTGGTGATTTATTAATGGTGATTGATTTTTCGGCCTTAAAGGAGTGTGGAGCGAAAAAACATACGACTAAGTAGATAATCGCAAAGGTTGTGAAAGTCAGGCCTGCGATTTTGAAGTATTTTTTCATAGTAGAAGGTGCTGCTTAATAGAGTACAAAATTGGTGCACAAGGTTAGAAGGTGTCACCAAACGCAAAATTTGGTTTTCTATCGATCCATCTACCCCTTGTAAAATCAGGGAAAACTTGGGGGGCACTTCCCATTGCGATGGACGCTTCTGATAATGGGGTGATTGCCATCCAGGTAGCAGCATCGTACACATCTATTTGAGGGGCAATGTTTTGTTTTGCGCACTCTATAAAATGATGAAAAACAAAGAAGTCCATTCCACCATGGCCGGCCGTTTTTGCGTCTGCACCAAATCGTTTCCAAAGGGGATGATCATATTTTTCAAGCCAAGACTTAGCCTCTTCCCATTGATGCTCCTTTGTTTTTCCTTCGATTAGCAGGCTTTTATTGACATCCATCCAGATACCGTTCGTTCCTTGCACTCTGAACCCTAGTGAATAAGGGCGAGCAAGGTTAGTATCATGAGAGATAATAATAGATTCCTCATTGATTGTTTTAACAACTGTAGTGATGACATCACCTAGTTTAAAGTTTACCTGTGCGTTGGGGTGATTCGGGCCGCCATTTGGGTGTTCGACAACGTACTCATGCAGGCCTCTTGCCTTGGATGCAGTAGAGGTAAGGTATGCAAACCGATTCCCACGATTAATGTTAGCATACATTGCCACGGGTCCTATACCATGGGTAGGGTATAGGTCGCCATTTCGTGCAACAGAGTGTTTAGTACGCCATTTTGCTTCATGAAACCCTTTTTCTCCAAACTCTACGCCACCGCCGTATGCATTTTTACCATCATTAAATTTTACTGCTCGTAAATCATGTTGGTAGCCGCACTCAAAATGCACCAATTCTCCAAATAACCCTTCACGTACCATTTGAAGAATAGCCATCACATCCCGCCGATAACAAACATTTTCAAGGAACATCAGGTGTGTTCCTGTAGATTCGTGTGTATTAACGAGTTGCCAACACTCGTCAAGTGAAAAAGCCCCTGCGACTTCAAGTGCAACAAACTTGCCAGCTTGCATGGAGGCAATTGCTTGTTGGGTATGCCATTCCCATGGGGAGGCAATCACTACTGCATCAATTTCTTTGTCTTTTAGTAGTTCGAGGTAGTCAAAATCTCCATTATTATACACTTTTGGGCGTTTGATTTTTTTGTCATCAAACATTTTGAGGCAGGAGTCTACCATTACTTGTTGAGGGTCGGCAATGGCAACAACCTCACAGTCTTCTCTTAGGAGTGCGAGCTCTACATGGCTTTGTCCTCGGTAACCAACGCCAATAAAGCCAAGATTGATTTTTGACTTTGGTTTTCGGGGCAGCAGAGCAGGTGCGGCGGCTGAGGTGTTTCCGAGCGTTGGGAGCGCAACAGCAGCGCTTGCCAGGGTTGCTGATTGGAGAAAAGACCGGCGGTTAAGAAGCGGCATGTCTGGACAACTTTAATGATGAAAGGATCAGGAAAGAAATGGTTGCATTTTATGGACGATATCAGAACCTACAGGGTGTAATAGTCCTTTAATACGGACTTGTTCTGCAGCTTGAATATTGGGCATTAAGTCGTCGATAAAAATAGATTCTTCTGGGTTAATATTAGCATCAGCAAGCATATACTCATATATTTTAAGGTCTGGTTTTCTTAATCGAATGAGGTGAGAATAATAGACAGCATCAAAATATCGTTCCTTAAAATCATGTATGTTATGCTCTTTGACTAAGTATTCATCAATCCAGTTTGCGTGTAAGT
>CANHDG010000238.1 GCA_947459365.1 Saprospirales bacterium | reverse complement strand
CTGTCCCAAGTTAGCACGGCCTGCGAAGGAGAATGTAAAATCACCGATCGCCAGGCTATTGGTGATCCCCAAGGTGTAAAACGGAGCAGGGTTACGATAGCGGTATTTATCCTGCTCATTCACGATTCCATCCTCGTTTCGATCTGCATACTGCCCTTCTAACAAGTTGCCGTTTTCATCGTATAGCTGTTCAAACACATAGAATGAACTTGGAATAAAGCCCACGCTGTGCACTTGGATGGTTGAACCGACCCCTCCAGCGATTCCGCCGGTTAACACTCCTACATAATTGGAGTCGGTGCTTGTGGTTAGCTTGGTAATTTCAGAAAGGTTGTAAGCCACATTCGTGCTGAGGTCCCAGGTAACCTTGCTGGTTTGAATGGGCGTTAGGTTCAGGCTTAACTCTGCCCCCCGCGTGCGCATGCTTCCGATGTTGTCTGTACCAAAATTGGTCAAATTCGAAAGGGCAGGGAAAGGAATAAAGTTCAACAAGTCGCGGGTATTGCGCTGGTACACATCCAAGGTACCAGAAAGGCGATCTTTGACAATACTAAAATCAGCCCCAATATTGTAGGTAGTGGTTTCCTCCCATTTAATATCGGCGACATAGCCGTTGGGACGAATCGTCGGGATAAAAGTATCGCCAAATTGATATTGTGCATTCGGCTGACCAATCTGGTAACGTGCCAGATAAGAATAGTAATCACCAATATCCTGCTGTCCTGTAATACCCCAGCCCAAACGCGCTTTTAACTGATTAAAATAGCGGACATCACGATCCACCAGTTTGGCCGCAAACGCTGCAGCTGGGAAAAGACCCCAACGGTACTCTGGATCAAACCGGGAAGTCCCATCGCGGCGAAGGGTACCGGTCAGGAAGTACTTGCCATTGTAGTCGTAATTTACCCGTCCAAACAAGGACACTAGGAACAGCTCGGCTGGATCGCGGCCTTCTGTGGTCTCGGCTGGAGTTCCAGCTGTATCGGTATTTTTAAAATAGTTATCCACATAAAAATGCTGCCAGCTGTAGCCCGCCATCACATCCAGTCCGTGGTTACCAAAATTGTTTTTGTAATTCAAATACGTTTCAAGCAACGAATTACGCTTTGTTTGCTCGTATAAATTATTGACTCCACCACCATTGATGGCATCAAAGGCAAAAGAGGCAAAATTGGGCACTACAACCGTTCCTTCTCCCCGCGCATAATCATTGGCAAGATTCAAATTGGCCCGCAACTGAGGAATGGCCTGAAAACGATAGTCCAACGACAGGCTAGAAATGACCTGGGTAACGGTGGAGTTATCATCGCGGAGCTCCAATAAAGCGACGGGGTTGGCGGGGGCTAATCCGTTTGGATTCCCGTTGGGAATGGTCCAGGTGGTGTACCCACCGTACCGAGCGGCTGCAGTATCTCGGACTGGCTTGGTAGGATCAAAGCTAAGAGCGCTACCAATGGCACCTCGATCGGCGAAGTGGTTTTTCGAAACCATGCCCTTGACAGATGCATTTACCTGCAGGCGGTTTTTCAAAAATCCAGGGTTTAAGTTCAAAGCCCCGCTGTATCGGTTAAAGTAATCGGTTTTTAATAAGCCCTCTTTTCCAGTAAAACCAAGTGACACCCGGTAAGGAACGATTCCGATTCCACCAGATACGTTCAGGTTGTGATCCTGACCAAAAGCAGTCTGATAAATTTCATTCTGCCAATCGGTATTCGCATTGCCCAATAAGGCTAAAGATGGGTGGGCGGGTTTGGTGGTATCTGGATTGGTATACCGCTCCGTAATGACCGACTGAAACTCATCTGCGTTCAAAACATCCACCCGATTGGCGGTTTGTCCCCAAGAAACATTGCTATTGTAACCCAGTTGTACTTTTTTACCCAGCTTCCCTTTTTTGGTTGTGATGATAATAACCCCTCCAGAAGCCCGGTTACCATAGATCGCAGCGGCCGAAGCATCCTTCAGGACTGTAAACGACTCAATATCGTTGGGATTAATAATGTTCAATGCGTTTCTGCTACCCGATACCCCTCCATTATCGAGTGGCACCCCATCGACTACAATCAACGGATCGTTGGAAGCTGACAAAGAAGACTCCCCGCGGATCCGGATTTTTGAACCGGCTCCAGGAGCACCATCGGTAGTGATCACCACCCCGGCCACTTTACCGGCCAAAAGCTCCTGAGGACCTGTAATGGCACCACGGTTAAATTTTTCAGTGGTAACAGATTGGACCAGACCAGTGGCATCTTCCCGCTTGACCGTACCATAACCAATGACCAACACCTCGTTGATCAAGGCACCCGGTGTCAGAAATACCTCCACAGAATTGAGTCCACGGATATCCTGCTCTACACTGGTGTAACCAGTATAGCTCACCACAAGGGTAGTGGCGTTGTCCGCTACTCTTAAAGAAAAGGCACCCTCCACATCGGAAACCGCGCCATTGCCGGCGACGCCTTTCTCAATAATAGTGGCGCCAATGAGTGCTTCGCCCGACTCCACGTCACGCACCACCCCGGTAATGGAGCGTTGCGCCTCCGCAAGCCAGCACGAACCCACCGACAACAAGGCCAGTAAAAGGGTCCGGATGGTACTTTTGTAACTAAACTTCATACTATAAAATTGGCTCGTTAAAAAACAAATTAGGTTTAACAAAATAATCCATTGCCAACAAAGTAACTACACATAACTTCATCTGCAATTTCGGAAACCAAACATAAAATGGGTATTTTTACTCCCACTTATTGTAACTTTTCCTCACAAAGTTATTGCAAAATTTAAAAACAGTTTAACTTTGTCACAACTTTACACTAAGTAAGTATATTTCTTAAAATTCAACTAAAATGAAGTTACGATTACTTTTCTCTTTGCTCTTCTCAAGCCTGCTCCTCTCCGGATTCAGCCAATCCATCGGCTTGATCGGTACAGCATCTCCCCTGGGCAACTGGGACGCAGATGTGGACATGACACAGGATGCAGCTGACCTCACCAAATGGACCCTCGTGGCCAACCTGAATGAGGGTGCATGCAAATTCCGCCAAGACGATGGATGGGACATTAACTGGGGCGACTCCGCCTTCCCATTCGGTACCGGCACCCAAGGTGGTCCAGACATCGCGGTTCCAACCGCCGGTGAGTACACCATCACCTTTAACTCCGCAACCGGAGCGTATTCCTTCCAAATCACCTCTGATATTGGTATCCTAGGATCCGCTACCTTCGGTGGCTGGGACTTCGACACCAACATGGCGCAGGACCCTACCAACCCAGACCAGTACTCCATTACACTGAACCTCCTTCAAGGCGCATGTAAGTTCCGTGCCAATGATGCATGGGACATTAACTGGGGTGGAACCGACTTCCCTTCCGGTGTAGGCACCCAGGGTGGCGCTGACATTCAGATTCCTGCTGCCAGCAAGTACATCATCACCTTCAACAAAGCAACCGGAGCCTATAACTTCGAAGAAAAAGTGGAGTTCAGTACCATCGGTATTATCGGAGACGCAACTGCAGGTGGCTGGGCTGAAGACACTGATCTTTCTAAAGACCCCTCCAATCCAAACCTCTGGAAAAAGAATGGTGTCCAATTGAAGGACGGTAGCGCAAAGTTCCGCGCCAACGATGCCTGGACCCTAAACTGGGGTGGAACGGACTTCCCTTCCGGCATCGCGGTTCCAAACGGTGACAACATTCCCGTTGACTCTGGTGAATACCTGATCACCTTCAACACACAAACCCTAGAGTATAGCTTCCTTCCGATTGTAACCTACCAAACCATCGGTATCATCGGTAGCGCAACTCCAGGTGGCTGGGATAATGACACCGATATGGTTCAAGACCCAAGCGATAAGTCGCTCTGGAAACTACGCGTCGTCCTAACAGAAGGCGAAGCGAAGTTCCGCGCTGAAAACGACTGGGGCGTAAACTGGGGAAATGGTGATTTCCCTTCCGGTGTAGCATTGCCAGACGGAGCTAATATTCCAGTCCCCGCCGGCGAATATGTGGTAACGTTCAACTCTACCACCGGTGAATATAATTTCGAACTACTCGTATTGTACAACACCGTTGGCCTGATCGGACCTGCTACTCCAAATGCTAACTGGGAAACCGATGTGGACATGACCAAAGACAGCAATGACGAGTCGTTCTGGTTCATCAACTCCATCGATCTCACTACAAGCGAAGCGAAGTTCCGCGCTGAAGATGCTTGGACGGTCAACTGGGGTGCTCCAGTTTGGCCATCCGGTATTGGCACACAAGACGGTCCAAATATTCCAATCACAGGCGGAACGTACCGTGTTACCTTGAACTCTGCTACCGGCGAATTTGCCTTCGGAGATCCAAGCGCTACTTACGACCTACTGAAGTCGGATGCCCTCACCATTGCTCCAAATCCTG
>CANHDG010000237.1 GCA_947459365.1 Saprospirales bacterium | reverse complement strand
TTCGATAGTAATACGAAAGTGAATGTCACTTTCGCAGATGTAGCGGGCTTAGATGAAGCGAAGGAAGAAGTAATGGAAGTAGTTGACTTCTTGAAAAACCCTAAAAAGTACACTGCCCTGGGTGGAAAAATTCCGAAAGGGGTCTTATTAGTAGGCCCCCCGGGTACCGGTAAAACGTTGCTAGCAAAAGCGGTAGCCGGCGAAGCCGATGCACCGTTCTTTTCCATCTCCGGATCAGACTTCGTAGAAATGTTCGTAGGTGTTGGGGCATCCCGTGTGCGGGACTTGTTCCGACAAGCCCGTGAAAAAGCGCCTTGTATTATCTTCATAGATGAGATCGATGCAATCGGTCGTGCCCGTGGAAGAGGGATGGTACAGGGTGGAAACGATGAACGAGAAAATACCCTCAACCAACTTCTTGTTGAAATGGATGGCTTCCCCACCGATAAAGGGGTCATCCTCATGGCCGCCACCAACCGCCCAGACATCCTGGACCAAGCGCTCCTTCGCCCCGGTCGTTTTGATCGACAAATCGGTATCGACCGCCCCGACCTCAAAGGCCGTGAACAAATTTTTGCTGTTCACGTCAAAACAATCAAGGTCTCTGGCGATGTCAAACCAGCCACCTTAGCGGAAATGACTCCAGGTTTCGTCGGTGCAGATATCGCAAATATCTGCAACGAAGCAGCCCTTATTGCCGCCCGTAAAGGCAAAACCGCTGTCGATCTGGATGACTTTAACTATGCGCTAGACAAGGTAATTGGTGGCCTCGAAAAGAAAAATAAAATTATAAGCCCAGAGGAAAAGCAAATTATTGCTTACCACGAAGCTGGGCATGCCATCTGTGGCTGGTTCCTCGAGCATGCTCACCCGCTGGTTAAAGTGACCATCGTCCCTCGAGGCCTCGCTGCGCTCGGTTACGCCCAATACCTCCCTAAAGAACAATATATCACCCGAAAAGAAAAATTGCTGGATGATATCTGTATGACCTTGGGGGGACGTGCCGCAGAAAATGTCGTATTTAATAAAATAAGTACCGGTGCACAAAGCGACTTGGACCACATCACACGCATGAGCTATGATATGATCCTCAACTATGGTCTGAATGAAACCATCGGGAACGTGTCCTTCCATAGCATGATGAATGAAACCTATAACCGCCCATTCAGCGACCAAACGGCCTGGCTGGTAGATCAGGAGGTGAAAAACATGATCGAGGGCCAATACACCAGAGCCCAAAATCTACTGAAAGAGCACCGAACGCAACTAGACGCATTGGCAGCTGCTCTACTCGAAAAAGAAGTGCTGCACCGCTCTGATTTAGAAGAAATAATCGGGAAAAGGCCATTCGCAGATGCCCATAGCAACAGTCCGGAAGAACAAATAGCAGTTACGCCAGAAGTGGAACAAACTGCCTCCCCTTCCGATTCAGCTGAATAACTATTCGGCACATCCGTTTGGGCTACATATAAAAAAACCGCTTTGCAACGATGCAAAGCGGTTTTTTTATGAATACAATCCTTATTAGTAACCAACCCTCAAATTCAAATCCAACTGCAAAGGAGTACTCTCTTGAGTCGTCTTTCTAAGCCAAAAAACCAAATCAAAATTCACCCGCTCCTCCTTAAAAAACTGCTTGGAATCCGATAACGATGGAATTAATCCCATTGTGTTGCCCGGATCCACTGGCGCAGGATCGCGATAAGCAATCTCCAGATAGTTCGTCGGATCATCCTTAAATACCCTTAACGATACCCTGTCCACAAAATCTAAGTTAGCATCTCCAAAAAGACCAGCCAGATTCCCTTTAGTTGTAATTACCCGAAGCACCTCATCCGGAGAAATACTCGCCTGACTCAACGCGTCCGCATACCGTGTGGGAATATTGTAAAGATAAAAGTGGTGCACATCAAACACCCCAATTCCCGCCGGAATCTCCAAGGTCTGCCGAAAAGCGAGATCTATTCCCCTACCCAAGTCTTCATCCTTGTGGCACGCAGAAGAAATACTCAGAGAAATAAAAAGGAATACAGCTCCAACAATTCGAAAAATACGCATTTATCAAAATTAGATTATTCAACAATAAATAACTTCCGAATAGAGAAAATACACCAAAGCCCAGCCTTTACAGCCAAACAAAAACGCCTTGAACACTAAAAAAAGTATACTAGACTCCCTTCCCCTCAATAAGAATATGTAACAAGTTAATGCTGAACAACAAGCCCCATTAAAGACTCAAACATGCCCCTACCATCGGTGTTGGCCAAATCCGTCTCAGAAGCGCGGTCAGGATGGGGCATCATCCCAAATACATTGCGCTCTTTGTTGCATATACCCGCAATCCCACGGGCCGCACCATTAGGATTGGCCGCCTCCGTTACCTGTCCCTGCTCATCACAATACCGAAACAATACCTGATCGTTCGCCTCCAATGCATTAAGCGTAGCTTCATCGGCATAATAACGACCCTCCGCATGTGCAATTGGAATTTTTAATGCCCGATCTGTATCCAAACCAGCTGTAATGGCAGACTGAGTAGTCTCCGTTTTAAGCCAAATATTTTTACAAATGAACTTTTGATTCGAATTACGCAATAAAGCCCCCGGCAATAAGCCTGCCTCACACAAAATCTGGAAACCATTACAGATTCCCCAAACATATCCACCCTCCTGAGCAAACACTTTCACGGCCTGCATAATCGGAGAAAATTGGGCAATCGCACCAGAACGGACATAATCACCGTAGGAAAACCCACCAGGCACAATCACACAATCCTGTTTCGTAAAGCCCTCCGGCAAATGAGTATCCTTGTGCCAAACCTTCACCACTTCTGCCCCCATTACAGTACCCAAAACGTGTACCATATCATCATCACAATTGGAGCCCGGAAATACAATAACTGCAAATTTCATATCGAATTTAAATTTCTAAGGTCAAAGGTAAGTAAGAATACAGAATTATTCGGAGATTAAACCAATCCAAACCACTCCATCCCAATTTTCAAAAACTCCGTGGTACAGTCAGTAAAAAATCCCTCATTTTCCGATTATTTATCATAATAAACAGCTTGTAAAAACAAACCTGAGGGCGGAGCCGTGTATTTTGCCGGCGTTCTGGATGGCTCCGTCAAAAACAACTCTACTTCATTAGGAGTCATATTCCCTCTGCCAACTTCCACCAAAATTCCCACCATGCGCCGAACCATTTTCCATAGGAAGTGAGAACCACTAATGGTAATAAAAATCCGGTCCTCACTTTCCGTAATATCCACCCGGTGTAGGTCTACCAAGGTAGACTGCCCCGGCTCAGACACATCACCAAAAGATTTAAAATCATGAAAGCCCGCTAACAAGGAAGCAGCGACCCTCATATTTTGTATATTCAACGGATCCCGAACCCACCAAACATATTTCTTCGCAAATGCATTCCGTCGTTTTGAAATTTCATACACATATACCCGCTCCTTCACATCAAAACGAGCATGAAACTTCGGATGCGCAGGCTCCACCTCCAAAATATTGATATCGTGAGAAAGCTCCGAGTTGAGCTTGATCAAAATCTGATCCGGCCGCAACCGACGATCGTCTGCTATTTCCAAATGCGCCACCTGGCCGCGCGCATGCACGCCCGCATCTGTACGGCCAGAACCATATAATTCAACCGGAGGCTGCCCAAAAACTGTGGTAACCGCCGTTATCAATTCACCCTGAATGGAACGCTCCTTTTTTTGTAGCTGCCAACCAGCATACCTGGAGCCATCGTACTCAATCAATAATTTGTATCGCATAACAATTGTCACAAAGGTAGTACCTTTACTGCCATAGTATGCACTCAAATTCACTTGCAGATTATCGCCTTTTCTGTAAAACGGCTCCAACAGATTTTCCAGTTTTTATGCAGGACTGGTACTTGGATGCTATCTGCTCAGATGGCTCCTGGAATGCAATTATTCTAAAAGAATCCAATGAGGTAATCGCCGTATGGCCCTTTTTTCTCAAAAAAAAGCTGTGGTATAAGTACATCGCCATGCCCATGCTAGGAAAAATGATGGGGCCCTACTTGATACCCACGTGTAGAAGCCTAACTAAACAAATGCACCTGCTAGAAAAAATGATGGAGCAACTGCCCAACGACCTGGCGGCCTTCCAACAAGATTTCAACTACACTCAAACGAATTGGCTCCCTTTTTTTTGGGAAGGATATCAGCAAACTACCCGTTACTCCTACTGCCTAGATTTAAAACAACCAGAAACAACCCTCTGGAAAAATATTTCCAATTCCTATCGAAAAAAAATCTCAAAAGCCTCTGAAAAACTGAAAGTTTGCTCCAGCCTACCCATAGAACAGCTCCATCGTCTTTGTAAACTGAGCTTTACCCGACAAGGAATTGAATTCCCGCTCTCGCTTGATAGACTCCGTGTAAT
>CANHDG010000236.1 GCA_947459365.1 Saprospirales bacterium | reverse complement strand
TGCCAAAGCATAAACCTAAACGCAGTGCGCCCTCTCTCGATATGACGGCCATGTGCGACGTAGCGTTCCTGCTCCTTACCTTCTTCATCTTGACGGCGAAAGCCAAGCCACAGGAGACGGTGACGGTAGATACTCCTTCCTCAATCTCCGAGTCTAAACTCCCGGATGTAGGTACCCTGACGATTTTGATCAGTCCGGAAGGCGATGTTTACCTGGATCCTGCTGGTTCCCATGCCCGCAAGGCCTTGATCGAAACGATGAATGCCACCTACAGCATGGGCTTGAATGCTCAAGATCAACGGAAGTTTGTAAATGGCGGAAGCTTCGGAGTTCCGATGAAACAAATGGCAGCTTATCTGAACGCGGATGCAGCTGACCGAAATCGGTTCCCAAAAGGAATTCCAATCGATACGGTAGATGTGAACAAAAGCGAATTGGCCAACTGGATCCACCAGGCCCGCCTTGCTCAGTTCAACTACAAAAAGGAGATGATGGCGGAAGGTAAAGAGGTAAGCGAGTATGCAATCGTTGTAAAAGCCGACCAGAACACCCCGTTCCCGGCTGTTCAGCGGGTTATCAATACCCTCACGGACATCAACGTTAACAAATTTAACCTCATTACTACCCAAGAGTCTGATCCGAATAAATAGGAAAGCTCCTGTTTAGTACATAACTCAATTAAGTCTTAACATTCACATGGCTGAGATACAAGAACAAGGTGGTGGTGGTGGTAAAGACGGGAAAGCACGGTCGAAAAAGATGTCCACTAAAGTGGACCTCACCGCAATGGTGGATTTGGCCTTCTTGCTCATCACCTTCTTTATGTTAACTACCACACTCTCCAAGCCCAATATCATGCCGATCATTATGCCCGAAAAAAAGGACATTAATGAGGAAGATTTGGAAGCTACCAAGGAGTCACAGGTACTGACCCTGCTGCTCGGCGGAAATGATAAAGTTTATTTATATGAGGGCATTACCAATGCTGTACTGGATTCAACCGATTACTCCGCAGAAGGTCTGCGCGCCAAAATCCTCGATAAAAAGGACCGCGTAAAAGCGGAATGGGGCGAAGACGAAAAGGACGATCCGAAAAATCCAGGGCAAAAGAAAATGGTCTCCAAATTAAACGTGATCATCAAGCCCACCAAAGAGTCCCGCTATAAAAACCTAGTGGATACCTTTGATGAGATGAAAATCTGCAACATCGGTCGTTACGTAATGCTCGATATTTCAACACAGGAAGAAAACTTTATTAAAAACCCAGCCAGCGGACTTCAGTTTAGCGTTGAAGACCAGCTGAAAGCAGCTAAAGGGGTTGAAAAATAATGCTTACTTCCAACCTACTCACACAGGATTAAAATTATTGTAAAAATGGCAGAAGATAAAAACACCAGCGCTGTGCAGTACCGCGATATGCTGGACATCATCTTCGCAAACCGAAATAAAGAGTATGGTGCCTATCAGTTGCGCCGTGCTTATAACAAGTACCTCATGCGTGCTTTCGGTTTCGGGTTGTTGTTCCTCGCTGTCCTGTTCCTGCTGCCCCGGATTGTGGGTGTTGTGTCGGATGCGCTGAAGGAGGAGGCTCCAGTAGAAGTAGAGATCGAAATGGGTCCACCCCCCGATCTCGACAACGCCCCTCCACCGCCGCCGCCACCCCCACCGCCTACTCCTCCACCACCTACCCGTACCACGGTGCAGTTCGTACCTCCCGTCATTAAAAAAGACGAAGAAGTGCAAGAAGAAGAGCCTCAAAAAACCATTGAGGAGCTTCAGGACACCAAAGCGGATATCGGTAAGGACGACAAAAAGGGTAACGACGATTTACCACCGGAAACATTCGATAACCCGAGTGAACTCCTAGTGGAGCAAAAAGCAGCACCCGACAAGGTGTATGAAACCTTTGACATCCAAAAGTTGCCTTCTTTCCCAGGAGGTGAGGCCGAACTTAGAAAGTTCCTCAGCGAAAATATTCAATACCCTGCCATCGCGCGGGAGAATAATATCCAAGGAACCGCTGCCCTTACATTCGTTGTAGGCAAGGACGGTACTATCTCCGATGTCAAAATCCTGAAAGATCCAGGAGGCGGCTGCGGTAAAGAAGCCGTTCGAGTGGTAGGCCTGATGCCCAAATGGACGCCAGGTGAGGCCAATGGTAACGCAGTAAAAGTAAAATTCACCCTACCTGTTCGCTTCCGTCTAGAGTAACAGTCAACGGGTTTAACTTCTTGAAAAGGGGTATCTCGGGCACCATGCCTGAGTTGCCCCTTTTTATTGGGCCCCCTGTAATTCCCCACTTAACAGTGGTTTTAAAGCAATTACTAGAATAGTGCTGCCCAAACACCCACTCTATGCTACGCGATATTCAATCCTTAACCGACATACAAGCACTCGTTCATACGTTTTATGGCCACATACGGACAGAACCTCTTTTAGGACCTGTTTTCGAAGATAAAATCCAAGACCGCTGGCCCGAACACCTGGAAAAAATGATCCGGTTCTTGCAAACCGTCCTGCTAGACGAACATACCTACTTCGGTAGCCCCTTCCCCCCGTTCAAGGCCCGCCCTTCGACCGCTGAGTCCAAGTCTTTGAACAAACCTTGGATGGTCTATTCGAAGGCCCCAACGCCCAAAAAGCGAAACTCCAAGGCAGTTGGATGGCAGCTCTTTTTCGTGCCAAACACCAGTATTATCAGGTTAGTTCTTCCATCCCTTTAGTGTAAGCAAAACGGCTTTTGGGCTTTGTAGATTCACCTGAATTGCTTATTTTCGTGCACGAAAGGAAAGCGGTTGCTTTCAAAAATTAACGTATTTTACCAACTATACCACCATGATTATCAACGGAATCGAAAACCAGTTTCTGGAAATAAAGGTCCAACAATACCAATACCCACAAATCACCGAGGGAAAATGGGATGCCAATTGGCTTCAGGTGCAATTTAAAATTCAACACCCAGAAGCGCAGGTAGAATCGAATGTACCCTGTCTACTTACGTTTGAAGTCGAATCCTGGTCTCAATGGATGGAGCAGCTGTCTACCAACCCCGCCAAAGCTAAAAGCAGCCATTGGTTTACAGAACCCTGCCTGTACGTCCAACTCCTCAATGAACCCAATGCCGACATCAAGCACCTACGTATTTCCTTCGACCTCGAACTCAAACCCGAAGCCTACGATCGGGACGATCGTGCTTTTTACCTCGATTTCCATCTGGATAACCATCAGCTGGTAGCACTGGCTTCAGATCTGCGCGCGGAGTTGGCTAAATTTCCGGTAAGGGGGGATTTGGAGGAGGAATACGAGCAGGATTATGAGGATTACGATGATTAGCGGATTTTTTCTACCAATAAACCAATAGGCCCGAATGTAGTGGATGTACATGGGCCTATTGGTTTAGTAGCTTTAGGTAATCTCCAGTATTAGGTTAGGATTGACTCGGAGTGGGTTTCATTCTCGAGATCATTTTATTGATCACCATATCAATAAAAGCATTGGTTGTTTGCGGAGTTTGATTGTTATAGAATGCTTGTTCAATGACTAAGTACCCATACGTTGCAAGCTTCCAGTTGTCTTGAGGGGCATAAAGGGTAGCCCCAGGAAAAATCTCCACTTTACGGTCTGATTTAAGCGATTCTGATTTAATTTCTCTTTTAAAGGGCCCTATGGCTATGGCTATTATGTCATCGATGAACCGATTATCATATCCATAAATGTTGATTTTTAGACCTTTATGGCTTTGGCTTGGATTTTCACAGTAAAACGTTTGAATATTGGAAGAGCGACTTTCGTTTGCCCAACGGTACACGCTCGTTGCCGTCATGGCGTAGTTGATTTTTGGGAAAATGCTAGGGTGGTATTGTGAGAGCGTTGTGAAAATTCTTTCCCAAAGGTCGACAGCACTCTTTTGGCAATTTTTCTCCAAAAGTTGTTGCTTTTTTGCTTCGAGACCCGCAAACCTCATTTTTGATTCCCCAATCCTGACTAGGCTTTGTTTAGACTCATGGCTATCATCGACAGAGGTAATTGCTGCAAACTCAAGGGCACGTTGAAGAATCTCGTCCAGATTATTTTTAAAGTGGTCGTTTAGTAAATTCAATAATTCCAAAATGCTAAATGCTCTACTTTTCAAGTAGCTGTCGGATTGACAGAGCCCCCAAATCACTTTCTCCCAATCATCATCGATGAGCGAGTTCTCTCCATAATCCTTAATTTTTTCCAATAGTTGAATCCAATCCAATCCAAATTTTGCTGCGGTAGCTTGGTTCCAGTCCTTGTATTCTGGATTCATACCAATGTGCCGGAAAATTTTTGGGTAGGAGATTTGAATCCCCAACATTGCAAACAGCATCACCTCAATTTGTGCCTGATTCTGGTCCTTCCTTTCTTCCTCATCCGATTTTCGGATTGTATTGAGCAGGCTGAAT
>CANHDG010000235.1 GCA_947459365.1 Saprospirales bacterium | reverse complement strand
CGAATGGAATGGAAATAAACAGGTTCTTTTGGATCCTTTTCAAAATATTTTCGGAAAGCCAGGATAAAATTATCGATGGTTCGAGTACTTGGAAACACATCGTACCCCCAAACAGCCTGTAGAATCTGGTGTCGGCTAACCACCTCGTTGCGGCGTTCGATCAACAGCTTTAACAACATAGCCTCCTTCTTGGTCAGCGTAATTGCTTCCTGCCTAAAAGTTACCGCCTCATAATTTTCAAAGTTGATGGTATTGCCCCCAAACTCAAACGTTTCGGTACCCTCGCCCCGGACACGCTGGGAGCGCCGCAGCAAATTATGGACCCGGAGCAACAATTCCTCCAGGTTGAATGGCTTCGTCAAGTAATCATCTGCCCCTTTCTTCAAACCAGTAACCCGGTCCTGCGCCTGATCCTTTGCGGTCAGCATTAAGATTGGGATTTCCATATTGGTTAGACGCACCTGCTCTGCAATCGTAAAACCATCCATTTCAGGCAACATCACATCGAGCAACAACAAATCAAAGTGCTGCGCTCCAAACAATTCCATCGCCAGCCGGCCATTGCCAGCTATAATCACCTCGTAGCCTTCCAGCTCTAGGTTCAGTCGGACCACATCGCGGATAGACTCCTCGTCTTCCACCAATAATATGCGCATATCGTTTTTGTAAAATGAGGGGACAAATATCGACGAATATACGCAAAAAAAGAGTAATCGACCCTAAATTCTTATTTGGGAGGCAAATTACAGCCCCCTGCCCCACAACAGCCAGTATTCGCAAGGGCCATCAAGCCCAACAACCCCGCCATAACCCCCAAAAAGGGATCTGAAATCTCCCAAGCTTGATATGCCGCAAAACCAGCCAATACCAACCGCAGGCTGCGGTTAAAATTCCAGGAATGAAAAAGACTTGTAAACATAATCCACATTTTTTGTCAAATGTACACGCCTTGGAGGTAAACCAACGGTGACTTATGACACCTCCGCGCGCGAAGGCAACTGATCCGACCATTTTTTCACCCAAGAATAAACAATTAGCATCCCCAGCCCTAAGGCAGCCGCTTTCGCTGCCCAGCCCACCAGCTCAGAATCCGCCCCAGGTATCCCCTCTCGTTTTAAATAAATTCCGTACAATGCCCAGTTAACCGCCAGCGCATGACCGTAGTTGCGCTGTTGAAAAAGCATCCAGGCCGCTATCAATGCGCCAAGCCCTACCATACCCACCGTGATCTCCGCTTCGAAAGTTCCTCCATTCCAACCACTTCCAACCAGCCAAGCCGTCACGTTAGCGATCAAAGCCACCGATATCCAGCCTTGGTAAACCCCAAATGGCAGGGCCCAAAAAGGCTGAATGGCAGGATCCCGGAGCAACACATTAATACGGATCAACACCAGCAACAGCGCGACCATGATGGCCACAGAAAGCGCGGTCAACTGCCAATGCCAGGCAAATAACCAAGCTCCATTCAGCAAGCAAGTGATCAAAAATAAGTTGCCCATGACAGCAGCACCCCGTTTGGCGGATTCCTGCCCAAAAAAAGGTGCCAATACCCATATAATCAATAAGGTATAAATGATTCCCCAGATAGAAAAGGTAGGCCCAGCCGGAGTAAACAGATTCGGGTATAAATTCGATAAAGCCCCAGGTGTATTGCCGTTTAAGGGCAAGCTGACAGAAAGAAAATTAACCGTCAGCACACCGATTAGGCCTGCTACTAAAAAGAGCTGTGTGGTGGTTGAAGAACGTGCCATAGAATAGGATGTTTAGAAAAGTAAATGTAAGGAAAAACGGGGTATCCATCCTCATTTAATGGTAACATTCCTAAATTGCTTTCTCAGGATGGCAAATCCAGGCCGCGTTCCGTGACAAAAATCACGCCGCAAAAGGTTCCACTCATCCGATCTTTGCGCCCAATTCACCTTAAACTATAGATGCTGCGATTAATCCTCTCTTTCTCTCTTTGGTTTTTTCCCCAATCCGTCTTTTCCCAATCCACGCCCAACGCCGCACTGCCCCGCTCCGAGCGACTCCGGGATGTCTTCAAACAAGGACAACACCACGGTAATTTCCGATCGTTTTTTATGGCGACCGACAACGCCCGTGGCTTAAGCGATTACTACGGATGGGCCGCTGGCGGATACTTGCATTTCCAAACAGCCTCTTTTAAAGGACTGCGGATGGGGCTGGCCGGCTCGTTTCATTTTAACCTCTCCTCCTCTGATTTCACCCAAAAAGACCCGCTTACCAATGCGATCAACAGGTATGAAATTGGATTGTTCGATGTTGAAAATCCGACCAACCGCAGTGAATTAAACCGCTTGGAAGAGCTGTGGCTCCGATATGAATGGACAAAAACGTGGGTCAGCGTTGGTCGACAAATTTTGCAAACACCGCTAATCAATTACCAAGATGGGCGCATGCGTCCCACTGCAGAAGAAGGTGTTTGGATTTCCTCTACCCGCCTCCCGGGCACCAAAATAGAGGGAGGATGGCTGTGGGCGATCTCCCCCCGAAGCACGGTCCGATGGCACAATGTGGGCTCTTCCATTGGCATTTATCCCCGTGGACTTAATCCGGATGGTACAGCAAGCGGGTATCCGGAAAATATATCCAGCAAAGGAGTAGGCCTGATCGGGATCAGCAAACAAGTGACCAAAAAGGGTAAACTGCAGGTATGGAACCAATATGTGGAAGGCGTTTTTAACACCGCGCTGCTTCAGACAGACTGGGAAATTCCCATCCACCAAGAACATGCTCTCGTCGTGGGCCTGTTGGGGCTACACCAAAATGCGGTGGGCAATGGTGGAAATGAAGACCCCTCTAAAACCTACTTTTCCGCCAGACAGTCCTCCAACGCTCTCAGTGCTCAACTGGGATGGAAAAACAACCACTGGCAAGCCCTGGGAGGGTACACCCGGGTAACCGCGGAGGGTCGTTTCCTGTCTCCCCGAGAATGGGGAAGAGAGCCCTTTTATACCTTCCTATCCAGGGAACGAATAGAGGGCAGTGGTGATTCGCATTCCTTTACCGGCCGATTCATCTGGCAGGACCGAGAACACCGGTGGAGAACAGAACTGGCGTATGGGCAATTTTACCTTCCCGATGTTAAACAGGCGGCACTTAACAAATATGCTTTCCCTTCTTTCCGACAACTAAACTTGGATGTTCGATACACCTTTGGAGGAGCCTTGGAGGGACTTCGTGTACATGGGTTAGTACTTTGGAAAGGAAATATGGGTGAGCTCTACCAGCAAGCCAAGTATCAAATCAACAAGGTAGACCTCTGGCATTACAACCTGATTTTGAATTACCACTTTTAAGCAGCGGGGCAAAGCCACTACCTTGCCCCGCTGCTACTTGATACAGATTACCAAAATTTAGGAATAAAACGGGGCGTTTTACGCTGGTAATCTTCATAATCCTGGTACTTTTCAGCACTTATTTTCTCTGAAAAATCAGAGCTACCTATAAA
This sequence comes from Saprospirales bacterium, assembly GCA_947459365.1. Lineage (GTDB taxonomy): Bacteria > Bacteroidota > Bacteroidia > Chitinophagales > Saprospiraceae > M3007. The sequence goes on along the minus strand of CANHDG010000235.1, from coordinate 996 downwards.
AAGTAGCACCAATAACAAAGCGCCAGCCAATGACCAATTGAACCAACGGCCTGTGGCGGCTACACTAAATAAATAAAAGCTAATCCAAATAGCTTGCTCCGAGGCGTAATTTGGGTGGCGGACTTTCGACCAAAGCCCGGTTGCGCAAAAGCCAAGTGCAAATTCCCCTTCCAGCGGTTCACCCGCGTTTATTCGGCGGTATTTCTCTTGCTGGAAACGGTATTGCTGCTGGTCAGCCACCGTTTCTGTCACCAGAAAACCCAAAAACAAGCCGGCGGCTACCCAATCCATCGCACCTAATACACCTGTTGGCTCAGCCATCGCGGCTACCGCAGGAAGTGTAAACAGTAAGATTAACCCGTGCTGATACAAGGAAATAAAAAATAGATTGAACAGGGCCCAGGCAAAGCGATTGCTCAAAAGCGGATTTTTGCGCAGTACCGCCCAACGGTAATCTTCCTCCCCTTGCCAAGGAATCCAATTATAGCCACCCCTTCTTCCAAAATTGTAGGTCAGTCGAGCCCCCCAAAGGGTCACCAGGACCGCCATTAACGTAAGCCGGGGCGTATAACCACCCGCGTCCGCCGTCATCCACACATACAAAATAGGCACCAAGCTCCAGAGCTTATCTACTTGACTGCAGTTGCGGGTCAGTTCACTCACAACAAAGCAACCAAGGGCGATTCCAAGGGTAGTTTTGGCGAGCAGGGATAAAATGTCCAGTTGTTCAGGGTTCAGGGGAGCATCCGTGTAGAACGCAACAATGGGCAAGGCGATCAAGGCCGCCAACAGAAACAGGATCGTTTTGAGCATAGAAGAATTAAAGATGAAGAAATCGGCGGCAAAATACCAACTTTTAGCAAATTGGATGCTTTTCCGAATCATTTCTACTTTCTTTTCCTAAATGCCTTGCTCACCAAACTTAGTGGGCTTGAAGCCAGTTTTCCCCAACACCCATTTCTACCAAAATAGGGACCTTCAAATGAGGCAGCGCAT
>CANHDG010000234.1 GCA_947459365.1 Saprospirales bacterium | reverse complement strand
GAGCATCGCGGGCCTACCCGCGCGAACATCGCGGGGTTACAGGCCGATGCCAATGATGTTGTTGAGGAGTTGTTGATCGATGTCGGCTCCTGCAAAATCATCAAACGCGCGCTCTGTCACCTTTATCATGTGCTGCCGGATGAAGGGAGCGCCTTCCTTAGCACCTTGTTCGGCGTCTTTGATGCAACATTCCCATTCCAAGACCGCCCAGCCAGCATAATTATACTGCGCCAACTTGGAAAAAATAGATTTGAAATCAACTTGCCCATCCCCTAAAGAGCGGAATCGGCCTGGCCGATCAATCCAGGATTGAAAGCCACCGTAAACACCTGATTTGCCACTAGGGTTGAACTCTGCATCCTTGACGTGAAACATCTTGATTTTTTCATGGTAAAAATCAAGGTATTGCAAATAGTCCAGTTGCTGCAAGACAAAATGCGAGGGATCATACAAGATATTACAGCGGGGGTGATTGCCCGTCGCCTCTAGGAACCGCTCGAAGGTCACGCCATCGTGCAGGTCTTCCCCCGGGTGAATCTCATAGCAAAGGTCTACGCCTTGCTCTTCAAACACATCCAAAATAGGTCTCCAACGGTTGGCCAATTCCTTAAAGCCTGCTTCTACCAGGCCTGCAGGACGTTGTGGCCAAGGATACACCGTATGCCAAATCAAAGCGCCGGAGAAGGTAGCATGCGCATCCAAGCCCAAGTTCCTGCTCGCCTTTGCGGCGTTTTTGAGGGTCTGAATGGCCCACTCTGTGCGGGCCTTTGGATTACCACGCAGGTGCTCTGGAGCAAATCCATCGAACATCACATCATAAGCTGGGTGCACGGCAACCAGCTGTCCCTGCAGGTGCGTAGATAATTCCGTAATCTTTACCCCACAGGCTTCTACCCGACCTTTCAGCTCGTCGCAGTACGTTTTGGAGTTGGCTGCTTTTTCTAAATCAATCAATCGGCTGTCCCAAGATGGAATTTGTACTCCTACGTAGCCCAAAGAGGCAGCCCATCGGCAAATGCTCTCCAGATCGTTAAAGGGAGCCTGGTCGCCCATAAACTGCGCCAGGAAAATAGCGGGTCCTTGAATGTTGGTCATAACGTTATACGGGAAGTTTATTCGAAACGGCGTTTGAAAAACCAGGAGTTATCGTTAAGCGTGAAGCCCATGGTAAGGCGGATATACGTCTCTTCAATAGGGGATTGCATCCCAAATCGTCCTGCCTCAAAAGCCAGGTTGATAAAGGAAGTTTGTTGTCTGGGTAAAATCAAGGGGAATCCGAAACCAAGGGTGATACCGACATCATCCAGGTTTTTACCTGCTACTACTCGGGGATCCTGCCGGTAATATGCCCCAAAATTGTACCGGATTCGATTGGTATATTTATTGTACGAGTACGCATCTGGGATGATTTCTACCCCTGCTGCAGCATGAAAAGCGTTGCGCAACTGGGCAGGACGCACTTCATTTAGGTACTGGGACCACGTGTCCATTCCCACCTGAGCACCTATTCTCCATTTATCCAACACCACATAATCCAAACCAAGGCTCCAGGAGGCAGGTAACACCAGCTCCCGCTGTGCCCCAGTGGCAATTAACAAAGTGTCGGCATCTGTGTAAGCACCACTTTGTTGCCTTCCCCGGCTACGCAACCGAACAATATCAGCGGAGGTGGTCAGGTTATAGGCTCCGTGGCCAGTCAACCCGAGGGTAAACCAACGCTTGGGAATGCTCCGATCGGCCTCCAGCCTTTCTAGTACAATATCCTGCTGAAAGCCTAGGTTCCAAACCAATCCACCCACTTTGTACTCATCAAAGAAGTTATTTTGAAAGGTTGGGAGGGAATCAAGAAAAGTCGTAGTGTTTTCGTAGCGAGAACGACCAAAGATATAGCCCGCACTCACGCCAAAGGCGGTGTTTTTGTACTTAGAACCAGCATGCCAGACTAACTTGTGGGTACCCCCTTTCCCTTCAAATTTACTCCGAACAATTCCCAGCTCTGGCAAGGTATCCAGGGTTTCAATATTATACCCGACCGAGCTGTAAGGGGTGAGAGAAAACCCCATTCCGTGCCTCCAATTCGACCGCTTGCGCTCCAATGCTTCGTTGATCGGATTCAGCAAGGTAAACCCTAGTGCAAAATAGGAAAGATTTCCGTTCCATTGATTCAAAGAAGAAGTATTGCTTTTGTACTGACTATATTCCCCGTACAAACCGGTCTCTAATGTGCTGGTCCTCAGGGCTGCAAACGAAGCCGGATTGGCAAGGTTCAGGTGAAATGGATCGTTGTATGCCGCTGTTAGACCGGCCCTTCCAGTTTGGACAGCCAATTGGCTCGGAAACAAGTCACCCATCCCGTAGCGGGTATAGGGAGCGTTGAATTTGGCTTGACCAAAAGCCGTTCCGAGAAAAAGGAAAAACAGGAAAGGGACTAGTTGTTGTTTTAACATTATTGCGTAAATGATGATAATGAATCGTTTCTTTTAATAAGGTTCCTAAGGCATTCCTTGGTATCTGGCAATATAGTCGAGGCCTATCAAGACCAGGTTAGGCTGGTAATTCGCATTTGCATCTCGAAAGTGCTCCTTCAGAAACCAACCATCCCCCCCAGTGAACAGCACCTTAAATTCTCTTCCAATCTCTTGTTCAAACCTGCGTACAACGCCCTCCGATTCTAGTACTGCCCCTAGGTAAGCTCCATTTTGAAGCGCGGTCTCAGTGCTAAAGCCAACAGATTGGTCGGGCAGCTTAAGTGGAACTTCAGGGAGCTTGGCTGTGAAAACGTGCATGGCTTCACTGCGCATGTGCAAACCTGGGGCAATATTTCCACCTAGGTACCTTCCTTCCGCAAGCAACACTTCGTACTTGATGCATGTTCCAGCATCCACTACCACGCAATCTGTCGCCGGAAACAACGCTTGAGCTCCTGCAACCGCTGCCAGCCGATCTTTACCGAGTGTTTCAGGCGTCTGATAGGCGTTCACAAAGGGCAAAGGGGTAAGATGAGACAAATCATGTACCCTTACCATGGAGGTCAAATCCGGTAGCAACTCGGATGAAGGCCTGGTAACCGACGATACGAACACTTGCTCTACCCAAAAATCCAGCACCAGTTGTTCCAACAGGCCATTTTTCAGATCCTCAACCTGGTCTTTGTACAACAAATGACCAGCGGAGAAAACCCCCAGCTTCGTTCGGGTATTCCCGATGTCCAAGACTAAGTTTACCAAATTGCGGCAAAGTTAATTTTAATTCAGTGATATAATGGAACAGAGCAGAAGAAGTAGTATTAAATTCTGTTTTTATCTCTCGAAAATGACCATTTTAACAAAAAAAATGCCTTTTCTTCCGCAAAATAGGTAGAAAAGGCATCCTTATAAAGCAATTATCAGTTCTTTAACTTTCAAGAGACGGTTACAGCGGCCTCTTTTTTATCGTTCACCGCTTCCGCAAGCCAGGTAAAATGACGGAGAAAAGTTTGGATATTTTTTTCAAATGCCGGATCCGTCAAGTTGCCTATTTCATCAAACCGGGTGGCAACACTTCCTACAGGGAGCATTTGAGGGATTGGATATCCCCCGATTCCAAGCACCAACTGCTGCATGGAAATGGCTGCTCGAATACCGCCTAAAGGGCCAGTAGTTACAGATACAACACCGATCACTTTTTGATTAAACTCATTTTCTTTCAGGTAGTCCACCGCATTTTTAAGTGCGGAGGTATAAGATCCGTTGTATTCAGGAGATACAAACAGAAAGGCATCGTTTGAGCGAATTTGATCGGCAAACTGCAACAGTGCTTCTGGTGGATTGGGATGCCGGTGCAAAACTTCTTCAAAAACGGGCAACTGATAAGCAGATAAATCGATCACCGTTGCTTGGTGAGGGCTATTGGACTCGATCCACTTTTGGAGGCCTAGGGCGACTCGATGGGAAAGGCGGTTCAAACGCGTACTTGCAGAAACAATACCGATGTTCATAATTTGCTGTTGGTGAAATCGGGTTTATAACAGCAAGTTACCACAAAAGTTCGCTTGATTATTAGCTGAGGGATTTTGAAATGTCCTTAGAGTCGGTTTTTTTCAATGAGTTCCAGCAGTTCATCGCGGTAGTTTTTCCCAATGGGAAGTGCTTTCGGTTTATCCTTTTCCATTACCTCCACCAAACTGCCATCGATGGCTACAATCTTATCCATAGCGACGATAAAAGACCGATGAATCCGACGGAATTTGTTGGAGGGGAGGCGATCTTCTAAGCTTTTCATGGTTTGAAGGGTGATTACGCGCGTATTTTCAAGCCGTATAATTACATAATCTTTGAGGCCTTCGATATAGACAATATCGTTAAAATTAATCTTGACCAATTTTTTATCCGCCTTGACAAAGAAAAAATCGGCACTTCCAACAGGTAACACTGGACCAGCGCTGGCATCGCGTTGGGTAATTTCGTAGTGTTCTAAAGCCCTGTTGACCGCTTTCATAAAGCGTTCCAGAG